>JAOZLK010000240.1:0-4046 GCA_029934875.1 Bacteroidales bacterium
AAAACGAATAAAAACAGATGGAACGTAAAGGTACTGAGATAATTCTTTCTCAATTCTAGCAGCCGCTTCGTCCAGCATTAAACCGGAAAGTTTGACCTTATTCACATAGGGCAATCTGATATATCCTTCGTCATCGACCGTGTAACTGAGCAGTGCAGGGTCATAGATGCGCTGATCGGTGCTCCTGTCAAAGACAGTCTCGGCCTCATCTGCGCTGGAAATATTTAGGTACAGTTCATCCCCTTGCCGAATCGCATTATCCACAGGTTCATCCACGAAATACATATTGTTGATCTCCTGAACATTTTCAGGGTCCTTATCCTGGGTAAGTACGACTTTTCTGTTGGGGACACAGGCAGCAAGTAATACTATACCCAATGCAATAAAACCAAGTTTGGCTACACGAAGCATGAAGAATAGAGTTTGTTTTATATCGTAAAGATAAAACTATAAGTATAATTCGAAAAAAAAAGGAAGATGTGTGATCGGGTCCATTAATGCCCGCCGGCCATAAAGAAGGTCTTTACAGTTTTAAAGAATAGGTCCAGGTCCTTGAACAGGTTCCAGTTATCGATATAGTGCAGGTCCAGTTCCATCCATTTTTCAAATGAAACATCGTGCCTGTCCGGAACGATTTGCCAGGTACATGTAATCCCGGGCTTAACGGATAGTCGTCGCAACTGCCAGCGCTCATACTGCTTTACCTCATCCTCAAGGGGTGGGCGGGGTCCGATCAGAGACATCTCACCCCTGACCACGTTGAAAAGCTGGGGAAGCTCATCGAGACCAGTTTTACGAAGGAATTTGCCAACCCTGGTTATCCTTGGATCATCCTTAATTTTAAATACCGGCCCATCTGCTTCATTTTGAGCCTGCAGCTTTTTCAGCTGGGCTTCTGCATCAACCACCATGGTTCTGAATTTAAATAACTTGAATTTCCTGCCCCGAAGACCAATTCTCTCCTGCTTAAAGAAGACCGGACCCGAAGATCCTATTTTAATGATCAGGGCAAGGCCCACAAAAACAGGCAATAAAAGCACAATGGCGATGATTGAAAAATAGATATCGCCCATGGTTTTAAGAATCAGCGAAAGGCTGTTGGATGGAGCGTCCACTATGGAGAGGTCTCCTGACTTATTAAGGGTTTTTAACTGGAATTCTGTGGGATCCAGGGGAGAAACGGAAGACTGAAACCTGAAGATCACGCCCACTTCATTGCAAATATCGCCCATCTCCTTGATCATGTCTATATCCACATCCCTTTTGCAATACATCACCTCATCAATAACCTGGTGATCAATGACCCATTTCACATCCTGGCCGGGTGGAACGATTTCAATTTCAGGACCATACTTGGCCTTGATCAGTTTGGAATCGGTCATAATGGAGGCAATCTTAAAGCCCCATTCCCTTTGCTTCAGAAGGTTTTCTATTACTCCGTCGGAAAAGGCATCAGCTATGATCATTACCTGGTGCGAACTCTTACCGTAGTATCGATACGCTTTTAATGCCACGAAAGCAAGCCCCCGAAATAGCACTGTAACTATGAGCATGGTCGTCACAAAAACTATTATGAAGAGCACGGGCAAAGAAGTAAGTCTGAAGAGCAACTTCACAGCCAGCAGTCCGATCAAAATAATAAAAGAGCTTCTTGCAAACTGGAAGGCCATGGTTGTATAACGCTGGGTCCTGGGAATTTTTGCCATTGCCGAAATCCTTGATAGCACAAACCATGAAATCAAAATAAAGGCAAAGAAGAAAATCCCCTCAAAAACTTTCACGTCCAGTTCGGGAATAAAAAGAGTTCGTGTAATCCAGATGGAAAATGGGTAGGTCAGGCTGACAAGGATCAGCTCAGCCATATCGATAAAGCCCTTGGCCCTCCCCTTATTATTCAGCTTATAATCTCTTATTTTGCTATATATATGTGTCATGGCTTTCTTTTCAGTTTCCACTTCTAATTCAAATTACAACATTTTTCTCCAAATGATACGCTAAAAATATGTTAACGTTATGCACATTTTGATCAAGAATGAGAAAGCCCTCCT
Source organism: Bacteroidales bacterium (assembly GCA_029934875.1). GTDB lineage: Bacteria > Bacteroidota > Bacteroidia > Bacteroidales. The sequence continues at coordinate 2,049 of JAOZLK010000240.1, forward strand.
AAATGGAATAATAGAGGGGATAAATCCCCCACAATCCAGAAATGGAGGGAATTCCGGCCCACCTTCATCACTCACATCAAACTGTCCATTCACCCTATAAAAATCACTTTTCGTCAATAATTAGCAATTTCCTAAGCCTGCTGGTAAACAAACTTTGTTAACTTCGCTTAAGTGGAAAGTCAATCAATTTGAAACCCGCCTCTATGGATGACCTGATCATCAGACCAACTGACAAGTCGATGGCTGTCGACATTTCCTATGGAATCCTGAATTTCACTGGAAGGTCAATTCTTACTGATCCAAAGATCTTTTTTGATCCCATCAATACCTGGGTGGGCAAATACCTTAAGAACCCTGCGGATGAGACCGTAGTCAATATTAAGCTTGAATACATCGACACTTCTTCCACACAGTCGCTCTACCAGATGCTCAGACAATTGAATAGCGTCCGGAAAAAAGGTCTTGTTTTCATGGTTAACTGGTACATCGAAGATGACGATCCGGAGATGAAAGAGCTGGGTGAATTGATTGAGCAGCGCCTTGGAGTGGAATTCCATTACATTCTCTATTAACCCTCGGAAAAATTTCCTAATTTCGGTCTTACATTAAAGGACCATCCATGGGAGATATTTCAAACAAGCTAAGCAGGGCCGAACTTGAGGAGTTATGCCTGAAACAAAACATCGTCATTGAGCGCAAGGACCCCTTCACCAATGCAAAGATGTTCCTTCCCAATATCGAGAAGATAAATAAGATGATCAGGGAGTTCGACTTCCTGGTTGACGGATCATCGAGGGGGAAAGCTGTAAATGAGATCAGTAAGATTGAACGGTTTTTATTCGACAACGAGGATAATCCCGACATCAAGAGTAAGTTCCTGGCCACGTGCTATACCACCGCTTCAATGTATATTGAGAACCATCGAAGCCTGCTGGAGGATAAGCGTTCCGAAAACTGGAAATATCTTTTCGTCAACTACTTTAAGATTGAAGACATTTACAACTATTTCAATAAAAACATCAGTGCTTCTGTCTTCTTTAAGGACTACACCATTTATACCGACATGGTGGACCTTACCTACAATGTAAAACTGATGGAGTATCTAAGGAGTCAGGTTGCACTGGAAATCCCGGTGGATGATGACAAGGATATGCCAGGAAAGATTGAAGAGTTTAATCTGAAACTAATCCTCCTGCACGAATTGGGCGTCCTCGACACCATCAAGGGCCGGATTCCCGAAAACACCCTGCCAAACCTGGCAAAATTCATAACCGTCTTGCTGAATGAAGATCCTTCGGCATGGAGAGGGGCAATGAATAAACTAAAAAACCTGAACCTCCAGAACGACAATGACCTTCTCACCGAGCTGAACCTGAACAAGGCTCATGAAATCCTATCGGTGTTTGGAATTGAACGGGAAAAGGAGTAATATTATATCTGAAATTCAATACCTGAAACAGTTTTAGAATGGATAACATCGTTATTGAACCCACAAAAAAATCTTTAGAAGTAGAGTGTTCACCCGGCTATTTCAAGCTTTCGGGTAATTCCATACTTTCAGATCCCCGGAAATTTTTCAAGCCCATTGTAGATTGGGTAGAAGCCTATGTCCAGGAGCCCGAGGACAAGACCAAGATCGACCTTAAACTGGAATACGTTGATACAGCTTCGGTTCAGAGTGTCTTTGACCTCATGAGAATGTTCAAACCCCTGCAGGAAAAGAACAAAGATGTTGCCGTTAACTTCTACTTTGAATTTGATGATCCTGAGCTGCTCGAACTGGGCGAAATTATGGAAGGACGACTGGGTATTAAATTCAATTTCATTGAATACCAGTAGCAAATTCAATTCATATAAAGACTTTTTAGTCTGAATGTGCTCCCGGTTTGATTCATTCCGGGAGTTTTTTTTACCCCGGTGACTATCAAATATTAAAAATGATGCATAGAAGAAAATTTATCCAGGCAGGTGCTGCTACCGCAGCCGGGGCTGCCCTGT
>JAOZLK010000240.1:4056-6830 GCA_029934875.1 Bacteroidales bacterium
AGGCCAGGAAACTACGAGTCCAGCGCTGAATCCTGAAAAAAAAATTCGTAAAAATCCCATTGGGGTCTCCACCTATTCATTCTGGCAATTTAACTCACCGCCCGAAGCCATGCCCATTGAAACATGTATTGATCATGCTGCAGCCATGGGATTCGACGGGATTGAGCTCTTGCTGGTACAGATGACTTCGCAGGAAAACAGTTATCTGCAGAGCCTTAAGAAAAGGGCCTTCCATAGCGGGCTCGATCTCATGGGATTTTCCACCCACCAGGGCTATCTCAATCCCGACAAGGCCTTCAGGGATGAAAACATCGCCATGACCATCGACCAGATAGAACTGGCCTATAAGCTGGGCATCCCAACCATGCGATTGAATACAGGACGATGGGGTACCAGTGATTCCTTCGACCACCTGATGGAGAACCGGGGCATTGAGCCCTCCATCGAGGGATACACCGATGAAGATGGATTTAAGTGGGTAATTGACTCCATCCAACAGTGCCTGCCCAAAGCTGAAGAATGTGGTGTGGTACTGGGGCTTGAGAATCATTGGGGACTTGGGAGAACAGCAGCAGGCGTAAGACGCATAGTGGATGAAATTAACTCTCCCTGGCTAAAGATCACACTCGATACCGGAAACTTCCTTGAAGATCCTTATGAGCAACTGGAACAACTGGCTCCTGATACATTTCTTGTTCAGGCTAAAACCTACCAGGGTGGTGGAAAATGGTATACCCTGGACCTGGACTATCCCCGCATTGGAGAGATGATGCGAAAGCATGATTACAAAGGATATATTTCCCTTGAATTTGAGGGAAATGCAGAGCCGCTTGAAGCCATTCCCGAAAGCCTGGAACTTTTCAGGCAGTGTTTTTATTATGAAATCTGAGACAAATGAGTTTCTACCATAGCATAGCCAAATACTACAGGGATATCTTTCCCCTGCAGCCCGTTCAGGCACACTTTGTGCGTGAATCCATTACTGATCCGGCAAAGAGTGCCCTGCTCGATGTTGGATGCGGAACGGGTGATCTCAGCCGGGAGCTGGCGGATTCCTTCAGCAGGGTAACAGGAATTGACCTTGATACAGCCATGCTGGACTTTGCAAGGGAATCTGCCCCTGCAAATCTTGAGTTCTTCATCCTGGATATGCTTACGATACAAAAACGTTTTGGAGAGGGTGCGTTTAATGGAGTTCTTTGTTTTGGAAACACCCTGGTACACCTCAATGCCGCGGAAAGCATTTTTGCCTTTATTCAACAGGCCAGGATGGTACTTGGCTCTTCCGGGAAGCTTCTTCTCCAGCTTATTAATTATGACCGCATTCTGGACCAGGGCATCCAGGCTTTGCCTACCATCGAAACGGACAAATGCAGCTTTGTGAGGAACTATCAGTACGACAAAGAAAGTCACCTGGTGAATTTTGAAAGCATCCTGACCATCAAATCAAGGGCTGAAAGCATCAGAAACAGAATACCACTTTATCCGCTGCGACAGGCTGAGCTTCGATCCATGCTGACCGAAGCAGGTTTCTCTTCCATTTCCTGCTATGGTAATTTCAAGAAAGATGCGCTCAAAAAGAACAGTATCCCCCTGGTGGTGGAAGCCTCTATTTAAAATTAGAACTATTATAAATAATAGTCCAAAACTTCCTTATTCCAAGCAGCTGCTTGTATAAGGCTTCCGGATCATTTAACTTTAATCATGATCAATTTCGAAGCCCTTTTTAAGATATCCTACGGGCTCTACATCGTGAGTTCCGGGACGAAAGCTTATGGAAACGGCTTTGTTTCCAATACAGTATTCCAGGTCACTTCTGGCCCACCCAGGTTTGCAGCCTGTTGCAACAAGGAAAACCACAGTGCCGGGCTCATTAAATCCACCGGGCATTTTTCTGTTTCCATACTTCAATCCGATGCTGCAGCCACCACTATAGGCACCTTCGGTTTCAAAAGCGGCAAGGACCTCAACAAGATGGAAGGCATGGATCTGAAATATGGTGAAACCGGAGTTCCCATTGTACTAAATGATGCGATTGCCTACATGGAGTTCAAGGTAATTGAAACCTACGATGTGGGAACTCACCTGATGTTCATAGGGGAATTATTGCACGCAGATGTGCTGGATCCGGACAGCGAAGCGCTCACCTACCTGCACTACAGGCAGGTAAAAAAGGGTGTGGCTCCCAAGAATGCACCTACCTATATTGATAAAACCAAACTTGAGAAAAAATCAGCCGGGGGTGAGTTTGCAAAGTTCGAATGTGCTGCCTGCGGATACATTTATGATGAGGAGAAGGAAGGTATAAAATTTGATGACCTGCCCGATGATTGGCTCTGTCCCATATGTGGATCGGAAAAAGAAGACTTTTTTAAACTTTAATAAATAACACAATGGAAAACTCATTGAAAGGAACACGGACCGAACAGAATCTATTAAAAGCCTTTGCCGGCGAATCCCAGGCAAAGAACCGTTATGAATTTTTTGCCAAGCAGGCTAAAAAAGAAGGCTTTGAGCAAATTGCTGCCATTTTTATGCAAACTGGCAAAGAGGAGCAGGCACATGCCAAGCGCTTTTTCAAGTTCCTGGAAGGCGGTGCGGTGGAGATTACAGCCACCTACCCTGCTGGAATTACAGGAAGCACAGCCGAAAACCTTAAGGCTGCTGCCGAGGGTGAGAATGAGGAGTGGACCGATCTTTATCCTGCCTTTGCCGAGATTGCAAAAGAAGAGGGATTTCCCCAGGTGGCTGCTGCCTTTAAAATGATCGCCAAA
>JAOZLK010000241.1:0-1412 GCA_029934875.1 Bacteroidales bacterium
GTTTATACATGGCTCCCATGGGAATATAAACATAGACATCATAGAATCCTTTTTCAGGGAGCCGGGTGCTCCAGTTTACATGGTTGGTCCCGTCACCTTTCCGAATGGCCATGGCTGATCGTATGGTCTCACCATAATAGGCAGAATGGGCCACAGGGGTCCAACGTGAAGGGGTCCACCATTCATTCAGGCTCTGGTAAAGCAGACCCTCTTCCTCCCTTTTGCGGGAGTCGATATATTGCTTCAGTTTGCTTTCCCTTGAGATGGAAAAGCTGGAAAAGCCTTCATCTTCATTGTCCACCACAAACTCGTTTACGAATTTGAAGCTTACAGGCTGGTCAGATATCCGTTCATACTCATCCAGATTGATATTTGTAAGCTCCTTTGCCGAGCGCAAAAAATTGTTATAGCTGGAGGGTATGTTTCCTGATATCAGCGTGTTAATGGTCATCATCATGGGCCGGTCGTAAAGAACTACCTGTACCTCTTTGGTCACACTTGCCTCCACTTCGTAAAGGCGTTTTTCCTCACTCATACCTCCGCCGCCGCCAAAACCGCCCTGACCCATGATCCGAAAATTGAAATCCACCAGCCCGGTGGCATTCCCCACGTTGCTTATGCTGAATTTTACAAGGAAGACGTCGCCTATATCGTCCCGTGTCTGAATATATTCGGGTTCAGATATCAGGAAGCTGGGCATCTCCCCTCCTGCATTGATTAACTCAAGGTAGGGCTCGATTTCCACCCCGAATTCGCTATGAAAATCCCTGGAGAATTGTGCAAAGGTAATTTCAGAGAAGGCATGGTCCTCCAGGTAGTAGTAAAAAAAATTGTCGAATTCACTCATCCCAACCCTGTTTTTAAGTGCTGAGATGATGAAGCTGCCGGTTTGATTGATCAGGGATGCTGTAAGTTCTGTGTCCCAGCGTGCAAAGAGTTCGATCATGCTATTGCGGCTCAGCAGGAGGTTGGCCCGCTCCTTATCGGAAATTCCCCCGGTAAAGCCTTCCCTTGGGGAGACATCAAAACCTTCCTTCAGGTAGATTTCCAGCATGGAGTTGAACACCGGGTATTCTTTGGAGCTGATGCCGGTAATGTAGCTGTAGTAAAGAGGGAATACGCAGTAAGGATTCTTATTATATTCAACATCGCCATCGAAAGCGATCAGCTCCTCTCCCTGGCGTCCCCCTTGCCCTCGTCTCCCGCTGCGTATCCCACTTTGAAAGAAGGTGCTCTGCAACAACCATTTGAATTGATCAGTTTCAACCTCGCGCGAACTCCTGCTGTTATCCTTGTTTCGACCTCGTTTCTCTTCGGCCCTTTTAAAACGTTCGAAGTCAAGTGTAATGAGGCCCGCTCCTTTTTCCGGCATCAGGATCATCTCCGGGAGAATGTTTTCAACAGTCTGACTA
>JAOZLK010000241.1:1422-6823 GCA_029934875.1 Bacteroidales bacterium
TACCTCCACCAGGCTGATTCTCTTAAAGGGGTAATAAAGATCCAGCTCATCCAGTTCATAGTTATCTTTTGCTTCGGTGATCAGGGCCTTGATGGTATCTTCTATATGTGTAAAATAGCCCGAGAAATAGTCATGGTCGGAATCCAGGTACAGGCTATACTCCACTCCGTCAATCTCCATACTTCTTTTCTCCAGGGGAGCGATGACCAAAACGAATGCATTAAGATCATTTTCAGGAGCGAAATGGCTACCCGCTTCATCTTCGCTAAGAGCTCCCGGTGCAATGGCAGTAAGGGCTGAGTCAGTTCTGACGCTCAGCCTGAACCGGCTGAAGTCCGGCTCACGGGCATGGAAGGTTTCCAGGTTAAATCCTACACCTGCCACCGGGTACCAGTTAAGCTCCGGTGTAAGTAACATATAATCGGGATGAATGATCCCCGGCTTTTTGTCAATGGGTGCAACCATGATTCGCTTGATTGCATCCATCTGTTCCCGGGGGATATCCAGGTAAGCCACAGACTCCAGGGGCACTCCGCTGTAATGGATACTCAGCCGGATTCGTCTTCCGGGCTTCAGAGATTCATTTGCTACCACCATCAAAAGCTGTTCTTTTCTTTCAAAAACCAGCTCTCCCCTCCTGGAAGTAATGCTATCCACAGAAAAACCGGGATTCAGGGAAAAGATCAGGGTATCCAGGTCGCTTAGGTTTTGATTCAATAGCTGCAGCTCGGAACTTACACCAAGTGATGCGCCTTGCTGGGTTACGCTGAGCGTATTGGTAAGAACATCAGCCACCGGGAAGCCTGCATATCGATTATTCAGCTCCAGGTAACGCTCCCTGTCACCGGCCAGGTTGTGGTGGTGCATGTAATAGCTGGTACCCAAAAGAAGACCTGCCAATAAAAATCCGATAAACCCAGCCAGGTTAAGTCCGTTCCAGCGTCCGGTCTGGGGTAAGCGGTTCAGAAAGCGAATGGTGGCAAAGATGAATCCCAATCCCAGCAGCAGGTAAGCCAGCCGGTGTACCAGGATCAGCCTGGGATTGGCAAAGCCGATGAAGTCGGACCATACCATGGGCAGATTAAAGGCCATATAATCCAGTATTCCATAAAACTTATCCTGAAAGTAAAAGAGGGTAAGTCCGATGTAACCCAGCAAGACCAGGAAGGTGACAGCCTGGCTTTTAAAGAGAATCATCATAAAAAAGGATAGCCCCAGAATAAATACCAGGGTAGGAATGGTAATTAGCAGCGGGTAATACAGGTAAGCCACCCAAACCACCGGCGTGTCTTTTCGAACCAGGTTAAATACCAGGGTCATGAACAAGGTCAGGAAAACCAGTCCCACGAAAAGAACGAGAATGCCCAGGGTTTTGCCCACTACGTATTCTCCATTGGTAATGGGCCTGGAATAGATCACCTCGGTGGTATCCAGCTTTTTATCGCGTTTCAGGAAATCAGAAGCCAGGAAAACCGCAATAACCGCCTGGGCAACACTAATTAAGAGTACACTGATATAGGGCATGTTGGCTGCTATGGCCCTGTAAATCCACCGTGCATCAGAGTGTCCCCCGTAAATACTCATGTTGATTCCGAATAGAAACAAGAGGGCCAGGATGGCAAATATCCTGAAGAACCAGCTTCTGAATAGTGTTTTGCTCTCATAGAGGGCCACATTCCATATGTTGAAGAGATTCATTTCAGGTTCCAGTGTTCCAATTTATTGTCCATGTGGTGGACATAGGCATGTTCCAGATTTGCATCCACAGGGAAGGCCTCAATCCCAGCCGGCCTCTCACCCACAAATTGCACCTCCCATCCGCCACTTGAGGGAATAGTAGATATGATGGGTACTTCGGTTTTTAGATTTTCATATTGTTCAGGAGTGATCTCTGCCCTCCAGACAAATCCACTGGCCTGCTGTACCAGCTGATCGGGTGTCCCCTGGTATATGAGTGATCCTTCGTTAAGCAGGGCCATTTGGTTACATGTACTGGAGATATCGCCAACGATGTGGGTGGAAAGAATGATAATGGTCTCGGAACGCCCCAGATCAGATAAGAGGTTTCTGAAACGGATCCGTTCTTCCGGATCGAGACCTGTGGTTGGTTCATCTACAATAATGATGGATGGGTGGGCAATCAGGGCCTGGGCAATCCCCAGTCTTCGTTTCATTCCCCCGGATAACTTGTTCGCCATGCGGTTGCGGAATTCGAAAAGCCCAACGCTTTCGAGCATCTCATCCACCCGAATAAGGCGTTCCTTCCTGGAATTCATACCTGCAAGCCGGGCCGCATAATCCAGGAACTCCCAGGATTTTAGCTTGGTAAAAAACCTGAAATCCTGTGGCAGGTAACCAACCATCGTCCTAATCTCCTTCCGGTGTTTTCCGATATCTTTTCCATCCACCAAAACACGGCCCATACTGGGCTGCATCAGCGTAACCATAATCCTCATGAGGGTGGATTTCCCTGCTCCGTTGGGTCCCAGCAGTCCAAACATCCCATCGCTTATGCTCAGGTTGATATCGTCAAGTGCTTTGAATCCTCCGGGATAGCTAAGGCTCAGATTTTGAATCTCAATTTGCAAGGGGTGAGCTTTTTTTATTATTCTATGCTGTCTTTGACTATAAGGAGGCGCTTTGGTTTAAGTAGGCAGACAATTATTTTTTAACTAAATTAAACCTTTTAATGGTAAGATCATCATAGATAGGAAAACTGATAAAACATAAAGAAATGAAGTACAAACTTAATTTGAAAATTGCAGGATTCGTAATCCTGAGCATACTTTTTTCCATGACTATCTCTGCCCAGGGACAAGGAGGTCCCGGACGTGGGCAGCAAATGACCGAAGATGATATCAAGGAAAATGTGGAGAATACAGCCAAAACCCTGGGTTTAAATGAAGAGCAGCACAAGAAGGTCCTTGCCATCGACATGGATTTCTATAACAAGATGCAAATCGAGCGCCAGAAAATGAGGAATATGGAACGTACCGAGGAGAATCGGAATGCCATGCGGACAAAGATGACAAAGATGCGCGATGACCGTAATAAGCAGTATAAAGAAGTACTTACTCCGGAGCAATATGAAGAATTCATTAAAATGCAGGACCAGCGCATGAACGAAATGCGTCAGCAGAGGCAGAACAGTAATCCTGACAGTACTCCGAATACCAAGTCTGATAGAGGCCGAGGGAGAAATTAATCCCTTGCTTTAATAGGGATTTGTTATTTCCTGAACAATTCTGTTTCATTGAGGTTATCTCTATGAAACAGATTTTTTTTTACTAAAACCATAACAATGTCAGTCAGAACAGCAAAATCACAATGGAACGGTACCCTGGCTTCGGGTAAGGGAACCATGAATTTCAGTAACTACAGTGGTCCCTTTACCTTTGCATCCCGCTTCGAAGAAGGAGATGGTACGAATCCTGAGGAATTAATAGGTGCGGCTCATTCGGGTTGTTACTCCATGTTTCTTGCAGCCTTGATCAGTGGGGAAAAACTGCATCCTGAGAGTGTTGAAACCACAGCAAGCGTACACCTTGGTAAAGATGATAAGGGGCCTGTGATTACCACTATAGAACTGGAATGCCAGGTAAAATGTGAAGGACTCAGCCAGGAGAAGTTTGATGAACTGGCAGCAGCAGCAAAAGAGGGCTGTCCCATTTCCAGACTTGTGGCCGCCGCAGATATCAAGCTTAATGCCACGCTTCTTTAATTAAGGAGTAAGGACTATTTAATCCATTTGGGAACCGGAGGGGCATGGTAGTTTTCCATGCTTTGAAGGAGCACATCTGCCTTTCCACTTACCTGGATTATATCCCGGTTTTCCATTTTCAGGAAACCTTCCCCCACCATGGTGTCGATTGCATCTAAAATGGAGTTGAAATAGCCATTTACGTTGAGAATCCCCACTGGTTTCTGGTGTAGCCCCAGCTGAGCCCAGGTAAGCATCTCAAAAAGCTCATCAAGGGTCCCGAATCCTCCAGGAAGTGCGATAAAACCATCACTTTTCTCGTAGATGAGAGCTTTCCGCACATGCATATTTTCCACGGTAATCATCTCTGACAGACCATCGTGGGCCACTTCCTTTACATGCAGGAAGCCTGGAATAATGCCAATGACTTTGCCTCCGGCATTAAGTGCTGCATCGGCAAGAATTCCCATGAGCCCCACCTTTCCGCCACCAAACACCACATCTATTTGACGTAAGGCGAGCAGGTTTCCCAGATATTCTGCTTGTTCCCTGTAAATGCCATTGACTCCCGAACTGGAGCCGCAGTATACTGCGATGCTATTCATGGGCTGAAGATAGCAAGAATAGTTTGCTTGTTAAAGAACAGATACTGAATCAAAAGTCCCTTTTAATTGAATTCTAAGGGATAATTATTCGTAACGTGCTAATTTACTTCGTAAAAGATGCCAGGTTACTTCCTAAGTATCCCTTAGAAGCCAGAATGGGGCTGCCCTTTTGAGACAGCCCCATTCAGATTAAAGGTATAGAATGTGTGCTATTACTTAAGCGGTGTTGGATGATTGTTTAATACAGCAGTGAATTTTTCAAAATCTTTCTGTGAGAGTTCATGATTGCTTAGTTCACCACTGAGATACTTGTCGTATCCGACCAGGTCCATCAGACCATGTCCGCTGAAATTAAAGAGAATCACCTTCTCTTTCCCCTCTTCCTTTGCCTTTTTAGCTTCCCTGATAGTGGAAGCAATGGCATGAGTAGTTTCAGGAGCAGGAATGATCCCTTCTGTACGAGCAAATAATACTCCAGCCTCGTAACACTCCAGCTGATGCAGAGCCTCTGCCCTGGCTAGGCCTTCCTTAACAGCATGACTTACAAGAGGTGACATTCCATGGTAACGCAGTCCACCTGCATGGATAGGGGGAGGAATAAATCCATGTCCCAACGAGTTCATTGCAAGAAGCGGTGTCATTTTGGCCAGATCGCCATGATCATAGGCAAATGGTGCTTTGGTTAGTGTTGGGCATGAAGCAGGTTCAACTGCGATAATATCAATATCTGCGCCGTTAATCTTATCCTGCATAAAAGGAAAGGCCAATCCTGCAAAGTTACTACCACCTCCTGCGCATCCTATGATCACATCCGGCAGCTTCTCATTGACCTTCTCAAGCTGCTTCTTAGCCTCAAGGCCTATTACGGTCTGGTGCAGCATCACATGATTTAATACGCTACCCAGGGAATAACGGGTCTGGCCGCTTGGATCTGTAACAGCAGCTTCGATCGCTTCACTGATGGCTATTCCAAGGCTTCCAGGCGTATCCGGGTACAAGGCAAGTACGTCCCGTCCGGCCTGGGTCTCATTGGAAGGGCTGGCTATGCAGCTTCCTCCCCATGTCTGCATCATCAATTTCCGGAAGGGTTTCTGAA
>JAOZLK010000242.1:0-2106 GCA_029934875.1 Bacteroidales bacterium
GGCTTAATGAAAAAGCTTTTCTTGATTCTCTCCCTGTTTTCGGTATTTATGAATGTTTGCCTTGCTCAATCGTCAGTTTGGAAGCTTGAGGGAAAGGGGAACACTGTTTACATTGGTGGAACTATGCATCTCTTAAGTGCTGAGGACTATCCCTTGCCACCAGAGTTTGACAGTGCCTATGCCAGGTCGGAAGCTCTGGTTTTTGAGGCTGATATAAAGAAGATGGAAGAGCCTGCAATGATGCAGAAGGTGATGATGATGGCCATGTACCAGGATGACCGGACCCTTGAAAGTGAACTTAGTGAGGAGGTTTATCAGTTACTGGAAAGCGAATGTGCCAAGCTTGATATTTCACTGGCGAATTTCTCAAAGTTCAAACCAGGCATGGTACTGCTGATTTATGCGGTAACGAAAATGCAGCTCTCTGGTCTGAGTGAGGATGGGGTCGACCAGTATTATTACTCCTTAGCCAATGCTGACCAAAAGGATGTTCTTTTTTTAGAATCGATCGAGAGTCAGTTGGAATTGATGTTTGGTGATGATGAGGAGGACTATGACCAGGCGATAAGGCAGTTTTTTGATGACCAGAAGAAGATGGATAGAGTTGGTGAAGATATTAAGGACAGCTGGCGCAAGGGGAAGGGTAAATTATTCATCAGGATGCAGAAGGAGATGGAAAAGGAATATCCTGAAATTTACAAGAAGATTTTGACGGACCGAAACATGAACTGGATATTAGAGATTGACTCCTACCTGGATAGTGAGAAGGTGGAATTTGTTATGGTTGGAGCCTTGCATTTGCCTGGTCCCGAAGGGGTGTTGGAAATGCTGAAAGACAAAGGATATAAGCTTAGTCAGCTGGCTGAGTGATCCATTTATTGCATCACGTCGGGATCCATAAGGGACAGGATTAGCTTATATCCCCAGGTCAGGACCACCGATCCCACAAAGAGACCTACGGGGCCTAGGGCTATCATTCCTCCTATGGCGCCAACCAATACCACCAGCATGGGTACGTCCACTCCTTTTCCCAGAAACAGGGGTTTCAGCAGGTTGTCGGAGATGCTCCACAGGATGCTCCACACAGCAAATAGAACGGCAGGCAAGGGATCGTTTACACTGAAAACATAAATGGCAACGGGCAGCATCACCACGATGGTTGGGAGCTGGACTATGGCCAGAATTAAAACTAAAATGGCAAGGATTCCTGCTGCTGGTACTTTGATTACAAACATCCCGACACCTAGAAAAAGTGTCTGGATCACTGCAATTCCAATAACGCCCTGGACCACGCTTCTTATGGTAGTTATGGAGAGACTGGTTATCATGTGACCCCTAGGACCCAGTAAGCCGGTAAAGAGCATGTCAGCTGCTTCTTTCCCCGGTTTGGCAAAGAGCAATAGTCCTCCGGCAATAATAACTGCAAGGACAAAAAGTAGAATGCCAAATACCGCCTGAGAGGCAGCCCTGGTTAATTTAGGAGCAGATTCTTTGATCTGGGGTTTATATTTATCAAGCGTCCCCGTGAGGTTTTGGGCCGCTGCGGACCAGGTGTTATGGGTCCATTGACCAATAATTGGCCACTCTTTCACCTTATCATTTGGAGGCGGGACCTTCAGGGTTTCATCTTCAATTGCTACAACGGTTTTACTTATTCCCTCTACTGTTGAAGCTGTAAATAAAGCAGCAGGAACCGCGATAATGGACAGCCCAATTACTGTGATCAGGATTGCAGATAGTTTGGGCAGTTTTCCAAGGAAAGCGGTGAAACGCACATGCAGGGGATAGATTCCCACTGAAATGATTATGCCCCATACAATAGGGACCAGAAAAGGTTTTATGATATGGAAACTCATTATAAGTACCAGGGCTACAAACCCAATAGAAATGGATGCTCGTACCGATTGCCTGATTTGATCAAAGTCGATTTTTTTTCTGGGTTGGGATTCGTTTTCCATACTCATATTCTATTATTTGGGGCTTTTAGGATTGATGATTTAGCAGGTAGAGATGTGTGGTGTTTTGTTGTCGTATGGTCATGTGTTTCTTACTAGAATGCCTCGTTGAAGTTGAAATAGAAGCCCATGGTTTCTCTTCCGAAGCCGA
>JAOZLK010000242.1:2116-6818 GCA_029934875.1 Bacteroidales bacterium
AGTTCATTCGGGGCTGGACTTCGAGCCGGTAGCCAATACCGGCATTGGGTAGCCAGTTGTGAAACTTGGAAAAATCATTCCCAAGACTTCCCGTAGCCAACCATCCGGTAAATCCGTGCTTGCTCATTGTTCCGTCCCCTTTTAAGAACATATGCCTGTATTCTGCAATTCCGAAAATGGTCGATTCGTCGCGGTACTGACCCCAGGTATAGCCCCTGAGATCAAAAGGAGTCCCAATCATGGACATTTCACCATAGGGCATTTCGCCCACTCCGATCCGGGTATTTAATTGCAGTGCAATGGTCTGGCCGGGCCTGCGTATGGTCAGATATTTTCGTACATCTAATTCATAAGTCTGGTAGGTATTATCACTGCCTATCGCTTTACTATAAAAGCTGGCCCTAAAATCCACATACATTCCTGAGTATGCATTTACCGGTACATCCCGGGAGTCGTAACGGGCAATCAGGCCCCATCCGATATTCATATTTTTAGGTCCGTAAACCTGGTAGTACTCGTCTTCCTGGACTCCCTGGCTGGGATTGCTTGCATTGGTTAAGTTTGCATCGAAAAGAACTCCCACAAACCAGCTGGGCTTGAACTGCCACAGGAACCTGGGATTCATCCACCACCAGGATCGCTGGTAAGCAGTGGTTGTATCGCTCTTGGGCGTAGTATATCCATCGTCATAGCCAACCCCAAAATAATTATCGGGCATGTCTTTGATCCAAAAATCACCATTGATCCTCAGCTTATCCTTAAGCCAGTAAGTGGTAACAATAGAAGAAGCAAAGAATCCACCTGTGGAAGTAACTCCAAGCATGATGGGTGAAGATGAGCGCTGGATAAGACTGTCTTTTGGATTTGTCTTGTAGGATATCATGACGCCTCCTGCCACTGTGAATCCCATCTCGGGGGTATAGGCCGGCCCAACCAGGGGGGTGAACATGGCTTTGCCCTGTTCCTCTTTCCAGACTTTTTTCGCCTTCCTTTCCTCTTTTCTGCTCAGGGTGTCCTGCTCCTGGGCCATTGACGGGAGTGACAGGAAGAGAGCAAGGATAAAGATCAGATTATTTTTTTTCATTGATTTGCCAGCTTTAAGGGTACTAGTTTAGGTTGTTTTCGGATGCAAAGGTTCTTAGAATCCCTTTTTTGTACTTAACTGAAGGGTAGCCAAATATGACGAAGAGCCCTTCGCGGCTTGGATATTTTATATGGTGATCTTCTCTGAATCTTTTTGCTCTATTACCATTCTGGATCAGGGGATGAATGGCCCCAAGCATGCAGGTTCCCAGTCCGAGGGATTCGGCTGCAATCATGGCATAGGTCGCCGCAACAATGGGATCGGCCGGATCGGCATAAGGACTACCGTAGAAATACAGGGCCATGGGTGCATCATAGTTCACCAGGTTGATGCCTTGCTTCATTTGATCGGTGTAAGCCTTAAACATGGGTTTTACAAATGCCCTGAATACTTCATCATTGTTTTTCCCCCAGAATGGTCGCATGAGCGCTAAAAACCATTTTGAAACAAGCCATTTCATTCCTTCAAGGTAGTCGCAAAAGTCTTCTGCAAAGGCCCTGGTTTTCATTCTACTCCCAAGTATCAATACATTTACATCGGAAGGGGGCAGGCCCATGGGAGCTGTCCTTGCAGCTAACAGGATTTTTTCCAATAGCTCAGACTCCACCTCTTTATCCTGAAATTCGCGGATGCTCCTTCTTCGCTGCAGCAGAGCTAAGACCTGATCGTAATTAGCGGCTTCTTGCTTAAGAGGGAGTTCGAAAAGTTGGTCGGGGGAAAGGGTTCTTCCATGAATTTCAATGGCACCTGAAGGACAGATTGCCATGCAATGTCCACAGCCAATACAACCAAACAATGGATGATCACTGATTTTTACCTTGCCACTTTCCATTTCCAGGCTGAAATCTTTGCAAACTGATACGCAAGAACCACACCCAGTACATTTCTCAGCATGGATTCTTATGTCTGCCTTTTGATTGGTTCTGGTGGTTGGTATGGCCATCGCTTTGTTGCTTCCCCTAAATTACAATAAAATATTTACCCCTCCCCAGTACATGTCAGGATAACGATTCCTTTCCCTGAGCTCTCTGGCCACTGTTACGAAAGGCTCAGGCTTGCACATAATATTATTGAAGCTAGAAACATCGATCCCAGGTATGAATGTGTACTGTAAAACAGTTCATAGCCCCAAAAGTGCTTTCGTTGGGCTAACCCCAAGCCATGGCAAATCCCAACAGGGATGCACCTGCACTGATGTTTTTTTTCAAAATATTCACCCGATCCTTTATCGGTCTTGTCCGTAAAACCACTTCTCTTCAGGCATTAACCAGCCCCAGCCTTTTTGCTTCAGGGACTTTGGATTCGGTCATCGATCAGGGTTTCCGTTAAATGCCTCATTGGCTGCCAGTGCTGATACTTTGGGTATTGTATATAAAGTCCTATTTTTAGATATGATAAGACTGCTCTTCATTCCGATCATCGCTGGTCTGCTACTTACATCCTGTAAACAGCATCCTGCTTCTCTGCCCAATATCCTTTTCATCGCCATCGATGACCTGAAACCTACCCTGGGATGTTATGGAGATTTCAATATACACTCGCCTCATATCGATGAACTGGCAGCTCGTGGAACCGTATTCCTGAATAACCATTGTCAGCAGGCCGTTTGCGGTCCTTCGAGGGCAAGCCTGCTCACCGGGCGCTACCCCGACGAGATCAGTGTATGGGGATTTTACAGCATCCGGGAGCGCAATCCGGATATCGTAACCCTGCCCCAACATTTCAGGAACAATGGATATACTACGGTGAATATCTCCAAGATTTTCGATTACAGGACAGTGGACAAAGGGATGGATACCATATCATGGACTTGGCCCTCCTTCCCCTCAGGGGATAAGGAGATGCTTCCGTTCTACCCGGAGGAAACTGGCCCTGTTGTAGGCTATTTTTACCAGTCGGAGCGGGTCAAGGAGGTATTCAAAGAGAAGCAGGAACTTGCAAGGGCCAGTGGGGGAAATCCAAATCAGCTTACCCATGCCATCATTAAACCAGCCACCGAATGCCTGGATTTGGAGGACAATGCCTATAAAGATGGTGTATTTGCGGAAAAAGCCATGTTGGATATGGAAAGGCTGGCCCGGGAGGGCAAACCCTTTTTCCTGGCGGTGGGTTTTGAGCGGCCACACCTTCCCTGGACCGCACCAAAGAAGTACTGGGATCTGTATGAGAGGAGGGAGATTGAACTTGAATCATTCAGGGGCCATGCCGAAAATGATAAAGCTTACTATTATGGCCTTAGCAATGAATTGCGCAGCTACAGCGATGAGGAGGGAAATGATGCATGGGGCAAGTTGAAGGATGGCATTCCACTGACTGACGAGGAACAGAAGCTACTTATCCACGGATACCGGGCAGCGGTTTCCTACATAGATGCCCAGGTAGGTAAAATGATGGAAAAGCTGGAAGAGTATGGTCTTGCTGAGAATACAATTGTTGTTATTTGGGGAGATCATGGCTGGCATCTTGGAGATCATGGAATCTGGGGAAAGGCCACCAATTTTGAACAGGCCACGCGCTCGCCACTTATTATTTCTGTGCCTGGAAGATCGGCTTCATTCACAGACCAGCCCACCGAGTTTACGGATCTTTACCCCACCCTGTGTGAGCTTGCTGGTATAGCAAGTCCGGAGGAGCTGTCCGGTCAGTCGCTTGTAAAGCTGATGAAAGGGGAGGAGGATCCTGAGAATCTCTTTGCCTTCAGCCAGTTTACCCGGGGGGATAAGATGGGATATGCCATCAGGGATGCCCGCTATCGCTATGTGGAGTGGATGGCAGAGGGGCGGCATGTGAATCCTGATGCCGGGTTTACTGATGTGGTCGACAAACAACTTTTTGACTATGAGGCCGATCCGCAGGAGACTGTAAATGTGGCCGGACATGATAACTACACCAGCATTGAAGCTGGATTAAAGACAGCCCTGCATGAATGGCTGGAAGGCTTGTAATAAAACATAACAAATATGAATATGCGATTAATGAACATCATTTTAGCTGTGAGTGTAATAGGCATTCTCTCCGGGTGCATAAATGCCAGGGAACCCATATCTTCTGCCTCTGAACCTTCTGCCTCCGAACCTTCTGAGAATGCTTTGCCTGGAATGGATACGCTTGTTTTTTCTTCCCCGAAAAATGATTTTAAAGCTCTGGACAGTGCTGGATCAACCGAGCTTGAGATGAGAAACTATCGGGATATGCTTGGTTTATTCGATAAGCTAAATTACACTCCGGAGGCATGGCAGGCAGGAATCCGCGAGATTCCACGTGTTTACCTGCCAATCATTGGAGATCGGTGGGGTTCCAGCAGCTCTAAAGAAATTACCACCGAAAATAAGAAACGCCTGTTTTTTCGTGCATTGGCGCCTTTGATTTTGCGTTCCAATGAATTGATTATGCTGGACAGAGAACGATTGGGAGATATAAAATCCGCTTTCAATAAAAATACGCCTCTTGACCAGATGGATCAAATCTGGATTTTAAAACTGGCGAAAGAATACAGACTTAAACCGGAGAAAGACGAGCTTACAACTTCCATACTTGATGAATTGTGGCTCAGGGTGGATATCGTTCCTGTCTCCCTGGCATTGGCCCAGTCTGCCGAGGAAAGTGGATGGGGAACTA
>JAOZLK010000243.1 GCA_029934875.1 Bacteroidales bacterium
ACTGCTGGAAGGATCCGTTATGCATAGTGCCGACAGCCTGAGGGTGGTGGTTCAGCTCATAGAGCCCTTTCCAAAAGAAAAGCATCTCTGGGCCGATAGTTATGATCAGAAATATGTCGACATCCTGCAATTGGTGAAGAGAATATCAAACCAGATAGCCAGTGAGGTAAACCTGGCCGTGACACCGGAACCATCCACAAACGAAGTTAGGAAGGTAGATTCCAAAGCTCTCGATCTGTTCCTGAGAGGGCGGCATCTGTGGAATCAGCAAAATCCCAGGTCAATAAGAGGCGCTGTGAATTATCTTCAGCAATCCATTCGCATCGATTCGGGTTTTGCTCCTTCATATACCACACTGGCCGAGGCCTATATCTCCCTGAACAAACTAATCCGCGATAATGAAGAGAAGTTAAGGCATCGTGAGCTGGGCCGTGCAGCCATTGCAAAGGCTCTGGAGCTTGATCCCACACTGGCTTCGGCTTATATTACCGGGGGGAATATTGCAGGTAAGTTTGACTGGAATTGGGAGGAGATGAAGACAATGGCTGAAAAAGGGCTGTCGATTGATCCAAACAATGCCTACGGCTATATCCTTTTATCAAACTATTACCTTGTCAAAGGTAAGTTTAAAAGGGCCCTGGAAATGGCCTTAAGATCTGAAAGCCTGGATCCAATCAATCCCAGAACCGGGTGTCTTGTGGCAGAACGTTATTATCTCACTGGAAATTATCAGGGCTCCATTAAACAATACAAGCATGTACTTGAACTTTATCCCTCTTACGGATTTGCATGGGATGGGATAGGCTATGCCCAGTATATGAGCGGTGACAGGGAGGAGGCCATGAAATCATGGCGCGAGTTGCACCTGATCATGGGCAATGATTCTTCAGCCAGCATCTTCGCCACTGAAACCATTGATGTGGCTCTCAACTTCTGGCTGGAAAAGGCTAAAAGTGAAACACCTCAGTATTGTTCGAACCCGACCATTATTGCCATGGCGCATATTTTTGTTGATGATCGGGATGGTGCCCTGGAATACCTTGATATAGCCTATAAATACAAAAATGAGGATTTACCGACCATGATGTTACGTCCACATTGGAAGCCCATTTATGATGAATCCAGGTTTCAGGAACTGGCACAAAAAGTGAATGTTGCCATCACTTTTTAAGCTCTATGCTACATCATTAGCATGCATGCGGCAATATTGTAAGCTTTGGCTTCATCATTGATATGTTATAAGTATCTCAAAGTATGAATTTTACATTGTAACCATAAACCAATGTATTATGAAAACTTTCAGATCCTTAATCTTATTCGCCACTTGCCTTTTTGTCTTTAACTTTTCCTTTGCACAGGATCAATTCAGCGTGCCTGAGCTGACAGAACAGCAGAAACAGGAGGTTTTATACAACCATGTGATTGCTTACGCTGCCTCCGGAATTAGCTATGCAAAAAGCATGGGGAATACCCCGGAAGCCTATGGCCGCTATGTAGGGTCTTTGTTTACCCCCTTTTGGGTCCCTTCAGCAGGTTTGCCGGGTTTCGCCAATCAGATTATGTTCATACTGGCCGGTATCCATCCCGCCAACGAGATGCTTATTGTGTCCCAGGATGAAAATTCCATCAGCTTTGGTCTCAAAAATGTGGATATGCCTTTTAAGCAGGGTCCCATGCTGGAGGTAAGCTTTGATGAATACCTGGAATTTTCACACGGAGTTCTCGTCGTGCTGGCTGATTTCATGGCTGTGGATTTCAGCCATAGTATGGTAGATGGATGGTATGAAATAAGCCTGAGGGGCAAATAGAACTTTGAAGTAGAATCCACAGTCAATGAATACAGGAAGGGGGTGGTATCCTCTTCCTTTTTTTTGTACCTTACTCAGTGTAAAAGAATCGCAGTCAATAATTTATACCAGGGTTATGACAGTGCATCCTCACACCGGACAACAATACATTGACAAGCTGGACCGCATTGCCATCAATGTGAGATCCCACAAACTGCTCAGGCAACTACTCAACGAAAATCCCACCCTCGAAGAGATCCTGCGCAACTCGAAGAACGAGACCGAGGTAGTGGTGGGTGTCAGGGAATGGATCCAGAAAAGTCTGAAGGACCGTGAGAACGCATTTCGCTTCTACCATGCCAGGCATGCCAAGCGGGAACTTTTTGAGAAGCTGGAATGGCATGATTATGCCATCATCCGGATTCTGGACTACATCGATCATGCAGGGAAAGAGTACCCCGACCAGAATCTCCACGGGGAAATCGCCGTAAGTAATCCCCTCAGGCTGATATGGCTGGCAGTAACAAGGGGAAGCGGTGGGGCAAAGCCGGATTTCTTTGTCGACATGATCATGTTATTCCGGCAGCTCAGGGGTGACAGTACCGCCCCGGAATTCTCCCGGGACCGGGTACAGGAATGGATGGACCGCTTCCCATCCGGACTGGATCCCAGGATTGTGAAACTCCGTGAAGAAAACAAGCAACGAATTATCGAAATCCTCAGGGACCAAATCAGCAGTGGCAAAATAAAAAGTCGCCGATATTTTTTTGAGCAGGGAATTTCCGAGGAAGAAAAAATGGAGAAGATGGAGCAATGGTGGGAAGAGCATCATTTCCACCTTCGCTTTGCCGTGAGATCGCCCGATTTGCTGAACAAAATGCTGGATCATTCACTGGATCCTGACACCATGAAGCTACTCAGGGAGGCTGAACAGGCCGGCATTCCCTTTTTCGTAAATCCCTATTATCTGTCCCTTCTGCATGTACGTGTGCCCTATTTTGCCGTGGGGGCCGACCTTGCCATTCGCTACTACGTACTTTACAGCCGGCAACTGGTGGATGAGTTCGGTAAGATTCTTGCATGGGAGAAAGAGGACCAGGTGGTGAGTGGAAAACCCAATGTAGCAGGCTGGATTCTGCCTGAAGGACACAACATTCACAGGCGTTACCCGGAGGTGGCCATCCTGATCCCCGACACCATGGGCAGGGCATGTGCAGGTCTTTGTTCCTCCTGCCAGCGCATGTACGACTTTCAAAGCGGACACCTGAACTTCAACCTGGAAAAACTGGTCCCCGGAGAGAAATGGGACCAGAAACTGAAGAAACTGATGCGCTACTTCGAGGAGGACTCCCAGCTCAGGGATATCCTGATTACCGGTGGTGATGGTCTGATGAGTTCCGATTCTACGCTCAGCAAGCTGCTTGAAGAGATCGTGCTCATGGCAAAAAGGAAAGCAGATCGGAACCGAAGCCTGCCCGAAGGAAACAAAATTGCCGAACTTGTGAGGGTAAGAATTGGAACCCGGCTACCGGTATATCTCCCTCAGCGGATCTCCCTGAGCCTTTTGAACATCCTGAAAACCTTCCGGGAAAATGCATCGGAGGTGGGCGTCAGCCAATTCCTGATACAAACCCATTTTGTGTCTCCCATGGAGCTTACTCCCGAATCCAGTCTTGCCATTCAACGGCTTATCGCCGCTGGCTGGACTGTCACGAATCAGGCGGTCTTCACTGCGGCTGCATCCCGGAGAGGACACTCGGCCAAACTCCGCAAAGTGCTGAACGATGTGGGTGTTCTTCCATATTATACTTTCACAGTCAAAGGCTACAAGGATTTGCCCCCAATGCAAGGGTGGTCCAGGAGCAGCTCGAAGAAAAGGTGGCCGGGAAAATCGATGAACAGTACTATAATACCATCCGGGGCTTCCCGGAGGAGCCCAAACTGATGGTAGAAAATATAGAAGCACTAAGGCGCTTCGCGGGTCTGCCTTTCCTGGCCACCGACCGCAACGTACTGAACCTTCCTGGCGTAGGTAAAAGCCTAACTTTTAGAGTAATAGGAGTCACACGCTATGGCAGAAGAATCCTGGAGTTTGACCATGACGAGACACGCCGTCACAGCCCCATCATCCATAAAATGGGCAAAGTGGTGATCATTGAGTCCAAATCGATCCATGAATACCTGAACCAGCTGGAAGGGATGGGCGAGGACCGTAAGGACTACGAAGGACTTTATGGCTATTCCCTGGGCCAGACCGAACACCGGGTTCCCATATACGACTACCCGGAACCGGACTACCAAATTACAGAGGAGATAAGCAACCTGAAGCTCTAAGCGAATGCAATATAATTCGTAATTTATGGTCATGAATACAATCAAATCGGAAACCGTTAAGCTTAAAGCCAAACGGACATTCATTAAGAAGGGAACCTGCTCCCGCACCTTTTTTTATCTGCTGGACCGGGAATTTGGTTTTCCCAGGGATGAGGAGGAAAAGGCCATCGATCCACTTGCCGGGGGTATCCTGCAACAGGGATACCAGTGTGGAATGCTATGGGGAGCTTCCATGGCAGTGGGTGCTGAATCCTATCGCCGAAACAGTGATCCAGGCCAATCCGCCGCCATCACCATACTGGCCACCCAGCATATTATGGAATCCTTTGTGAAAAGGACCAGTAGCATCGAATGTGAGGAAATCACTCAGTGTGATTTTACCAAAAAAAAGAGCCTTATCAAATTCGTGCTCTCAGGGAAATTTGTAGGCTGTTTCAAACTTGCCGGGAAATGGGCTCCCGAAGCCCTTCGAGCTGCAAATGAAGGATTGAACCAAGATCGTGCAGATGTACCTCAGCAGGCGCTGAGCTGTGCTTCTGAAGTGATCCGGAACATGGGTGGCAGTGAAGAGGAGATGGCAATGGTTGCAGGCTTCGCGGGGGGCCTCGGCTTAAGCGGAAATGGCTGTGGCGCCCTGGCTGCAGCTGTCTGGATGAATGCCATGAGCTATAACAGAAAACATCCAGGGAAAGCGGCTCCCTATGATCCGGAAAGCAATGAAACTTTAAAGGTGTTCTTTGAAGAGACCGATTACGAGATGCAGTGCGACAAAATATGCGGACGAAGCTTTGACTCACTGGATGAACACAGTGAATTCATAAAAAACGGCGGCTGCAAAAAACTAATCAGGGTTCTTTCCTGTGCTGAATAAGGGTTACATCTCCCTTTGGTGACGCCGGGTTTGCTGATGCAGTATTCACGCATCTCTTCGATGTTCATGGTTATTCTATTTAATGTCACGAATGAATCTGCACAGCAAAAATGAAGAAACAAATTAAATATAGTACAATTTTGCATTCATAATGCATATTTGTACCTTTGTTGTATGATTCCACGTGAGATCAAGGAAAAACTTATACAGTTATCGGGTAAGTTCCCTGTTGTTTCTCTAACAGGGCCAAGACAATCGGGTAAAACCACTCTGTTAATAGAGTCATTTCCCGAATACATCTACACATCACTTGAGGAACCTGACACAAGGATATTTGCAGAATCAGATCCAAGGAGATTTCTAGCATCAGGACCAAAAATGATCATTGATGAGGTGCAGAGAATCCCTGAATTATTCTCCTACATTCAAACCATTACCGATCAAAGCGGACAGGTAGGGCAATTTATCATTTCCGGGTCACAGAGCTTCCTGTTAAATGAAAGAATTTCGCAGTCTCTGGCAGGCAGGGTCGCTATTTTGCATCTTATGCCTTTAAGCTACTCTGAACTATCTACCTATTTGAATATAGATTCAATTGAAAAATTGATTTATAATGGCTTTTATCCAAGGTTATACGACAAGGAAATTGAAGCTCAAGATTTCTATCCCAATTACATACAGACATATGTTGAACGAGACGTCAGACTTCTGCATAATGTTCAGAATCTAAATTCATTCATTCGGTTTATGAAGTTATGTGCTGGCCGGGCCGGACAGTTGCTTAATCTCTCCTCGCTTGCAAACGATGCTGGTGTAAGTGTAAATACCGCTAAATCCTGGCTGTCAGTTCTGGAAGCCAGTTTTGTAATATTCCTTTTACAGCCTCATCATAGGAATTTCAACAAAAGACTCGTAAAGATGCCAAAGCTTTATTTCTATGACACAGGCCTGGCATCTTCATTGCTTGGAATCTCCTCAGCCAGGCAAATAGATACGCATTTTCAATTCGGGGCATTGTTTGAGAACCTTATCATTGCAGAGCTCCTTAAAAGAAGACTGCACCAGGGTAAACGAAATAACCTGTATTTCTGGAGAGACCATAAGGGTAGTGAAATTGATGTGATCATTGACCATGGAGATTCGCTCATTCCAATTGAGATTAAATCATCAAGAACATACACCCAAAGTTTCTTTTCCGGTCTAAACTACTGGAGGAAATTATCAGGAAGTGAAGTCAAACAACACTATGTAGTATTTGGAGGTAATGGCCTAATGGAAACCAAGGATGGAATACTTCTCGGATGGAAAGAATTGAATCACATCCCATAAACAATTCTTTTACAGTATGTTACAAAGTGATAATGACCTTGTGAATGCCCTGGTATACCGGGAAGATGTAAAACATGCCCCGGAAATTTATAGGGCCTCCCTTTTTGATTTGGGCAGGCTCTCGACAACAATTGTGTAGGAATGGTCAATCCAGGCTTTCAGCTGATCGTTGCTGATGCTGCCCTCAAGGCTGACCCCGTTCCAGTGTTGCTTATTAAAGTGCCATGCGGGTGTAACTTCCGGGTGTAGTTCCCGCAACTCAACAGCCAGTTCGGGATCACACTTCAGGCTGATTCCCCTGCTATCCTCAGACAGGTCAAGCAGTGCAAACATCTTCCCGGCCACTTTAAAGACCAGTGCTGTGTCATTGAATGGGAATCCTTCGGTGACGGCGCTTTTGGTGATGCAGTATTCGTGGATCTCTTCGAGGTTCATAGGTACTGAAATGAATCCACAAGATACATTAATGCAGGAATAGTAAACA
>JAOZLK010000244.1 GCA_029934875.1 Bacteroidales bacterium
CGACCGTATTGCCGATCCAGCCGCTGGTTCGTACTACCTTGAAAACCTGACAGATTCTCTTGCTGAAAAAGCCTGGGAACTGTTCAGGGAAATTGAGAACATTGGGGGCTTCAGGGTGGCTCTTGAAAAAGGTTTCGTGCAGGGTCTGCTGTCCAAATCCAAACAAAAGAAGCTCGACCGAATGGCCTCAGGGCGAGATCACCTCTTGGGCACCAATGCCTTCCCAAATTTCCATGAACTTATCCTTGACCAATATACAGAAGAAGCGATCACTGAACTACCTGAGCCCACCCTGAGCCCCATCAGGCCCTTCCGAATCGCTTCTATGTTCGAGGACCTTAGACTGGAGACAGAAAAAAGCGGGAAGCGACCGTCGGTATTTCTTTTTAAATATGGTTCTCCGGCCTGGGCTACAGCCAGGGCAGGCTTCTCCGGTAACTTTTTTGCCTGTGCTGGATATGAGATTCTGGACCAGCCGGCCTTCACCTCTATAGAGGCGGGGATAAAAGCAGCAAAAAAAGCTGATCCTGATATTCTTGTTCTCTGCAGTGCTGATGATAACTACTCCTCCATGGCAGCTTCGCTTTCCGAAGCAATGGGACAGGATACCGTTCTGGTGGTGGCTGGAAATCCCACAGAATCTATGGAGCAACTTCAAGGGTATGGCATAAAACAATTCATCCATATGAGGACCAATCTGCTGGAAACGCTCCAGGAGTTCAACAAGCATCTTTTGAAATCCTGACTTTAATCCGGCATCACTCACCTTATACTATTTATCATGAATCGTCCCGATTTTAATAACATAGACTTCAGAGATTTAAATATCTCTAAAAGAACTAATAGTTCAAGTGAAACCTGGGAAACTCCAGAGCATATCGAGATTAAATCTTCCTATGCTAAAGAGGACCTGGAAGAGATGGAGCATCTCAGCTATGCAGCAGGCCTTCCTCCCTTTCTAAGGGGGCCTTATTCTGCCATGTTTGCCATGCGACCCTGGACCATCAGGCAATATGCCGGTTTCTCAACAGCAGAGGAGTCCAATGCTTTCTACCGAAGGAACCTTGCAGCAGGGCAAAAGGGCCTTTCGGTAGCTTTCGACCTGGCGACCCATCGTGGATATGATTCTGACCATGAGCGGGTGGTTGGTGACGTTGGTAAAGCAGGTGTTGCCATCGATTCAATCCTGGACATGAAGATCCTCTTTGACCAGATCCCCCTGGATAAAATGTCAGTTTCCATGACCATGAATGGTGCTGTACTACCCATTTTGGCCTTTTATATTGTAGCGGGCCTTGAGCAGGGGGCTTCCCTGGAGGAATTAAGCGGGACTATCCAAAATGATATTCTGAAGGAGTTTATGGTACGTAATACCTACATCTATCCTCCCTCAAGCTCCATGAAAATAATTGCAGATATTTTCGAATACACATCCAGGAAGATGCCAAAATTTAACAGCATCAGTATTTCAGGATACCACATGCAGGAGGCAGGTGCTACGGCAGACTTAGAACTTGCCTATACCCTGGCCGATGGACTGGAGTATTTGCGCACCGGGGTGGAAGCTGGGATCGATATTGACGCCTTTGCTCCCAGGCTATCCTTTTTCTGGGCCATCGGTATGAACCATTTTATGGAAATAGCCAAAATGCGGGCGGCCCGCATGCTATGGGCAAAAATTGTAAAGCAGTTCAATCCGAAGAATCCCAAATCCATGGCCCTGAGAACCCACTCTCAGACTTCGGGATGGAGCCTGACTGAGCAGGACCCCTTTAATAATGTGCCCAGAACTTCAGTTGAGGCAATGGCAGCAGTTTTAGGACATACCCAATCCCTCCATACAAATGCCCTGGATGAAGCTATCGCTCTTCCCACAGATTTTTCAGCCCGGATTGCCCGAAATACCCAGTTGCATCTACAGGAAGAAACTGAGATTTGCAGGAGCTTAGATCCCTGGGCAGGTTCACACTACGTGGAAACGCTCACTCATGAAATTACTCAGAGGGCCTGGGAACTTATCGAAGAAATTGAGGACCTTGGGGGAATGGCAAATGCCATTGAAACAGGAATTCCTAAAATGAGAATCGAAGAGGCTGCCGCCAGGAAGCAGGCAAGAATCGACAGCGGTAAAGATATCATTGTGGGCGTGAACCAGTACCGCCTCGAAAAGGAAGATCCCATCGACATCCTGGAGGTGGATAATACAGCCGTCAGGCAGTCTCAGCTCGACCGCCTCAAGAAACTTAAAGCGGAAAGAAATAGTGAAGATGTGAAAGCTTCACTTGTTGCTATATCTGATTGTGTTAAAAGTGGTAATGGCAATTTACTTGAACTATCCATTGAAGCAGCTAAGATGCGGGCTACACTGGGAGAAATTTCCTCAGCCATTGAAGAGGTATCGGGTAGATACAAAGCAGTGATACGCTCCATCTCAGGGGTTTATTCCCAGGAATCCGGCCAGGATGAAACTTTTGCAGAAGCGTGCAGTATGGCCAGTGAATTCGCAGCCAAAAATGGTCGGCAGCCCAGAATCATGGTTGCCAAAATGGGACAGGACGGACACGATCGCGGAGCAAAAGTGGTAAGCACGGGTTATGCAGATATGGGATTTGATGTGGACATTGGCCCGCTCTTTCAGACACCTGCAGAAGCAGCAAAGCAAGCGGTGGAGAATGACGTTCACATACTCGGCGTATCATCCCTGGCAGGCGGACACAAGACACTGATTCCCCAGGTAATTGAAGAGCTGAGGAAACTGGGTCGTGAAGATATTATGCTTATTGCCGGGGGAGTTATTCCTGCCCAGGACTATGAATATCTTTACCAGGCAGGTGTAACTGCCATTTTCGGACCCGGAACCAAAATTTCCATGGCAGGCAAGGAAATCCTCAAAGTTATGCTCGAGACTTACGGCTAAAACTCCCCCCGCTCTCTCGCCAGATGAGGTAAAAGAATATTTCGGGAAAGAAGAGCTGGAAGTATACAATGACTCATCCCGGCTCGTGGATGATCTAAGACAGCTCGAGGAGACCACCCTGGCCCTTCTGATATTGACCAGCGGAAACTTCTCAGGATTAGACCTCAACAAGCTGGCTTCCGAGCTTGCAAACGGATAATTTTTTTTCGGTTTTTCTTTGTAAATCTCATTTTAGATTCTATTTTTGCACTCCGGTTACAATTTTAGCCGTTGTTCTAAACAATACGGTCCGTTCGTCTAGGGGTTAGGACGCCAGGTTTTCATCCTGGTAACAGGGGTTCGATTCCCCTACGGACTGCATATAAAGAGGCGTATTCACTTATACACAAGGTGTTTACGCCTTTTTTCATTTCTACTACTGAAACTATACTGAAACAAATCATTGATTTGCTCCAGCCCTATTTAGTGAGCCCAAATAAGCCTCATCCTTAGCCCCTTTTTCAAGAGATCCCTTGATATTAAGCATGTTGAGATAATCCATATATGGGCTTTATATGAGGTCGCTTTTCTGCTCAATCACTTCCCATGATCATATCTGTTAAATAGTTGCCCTTGCATTTCAGCTGATTATCATTAGATTTATTATGTCAACAACCCCAACATCCTAATGATTCTATCCAGATTAATGTGTCTAATCTGATCATCTATAGTTTGTGATTAATCAAGATTTCTATATAATGAGGTTTCTCATGAAATTATTAGGCTTGCTCTTTTCCTCAACTCTCTGGATTCTAATCCTGGGATTTACAACTTTTTCCAGTTCTGATAATAAGATTCAGCATCTAATTGCAAAGACGAACTTTTTCAGTTTACGCTTTCCACTGGAGAATATTTATCTTCATTTAGACCGGCCTTCGTACTGGGCAAACGAAGATATCTGGTTTAAAGCCTATGTCCAGAACTCTCCAATTAAAGAGTGCAACCTGTATGTTGAATTAGTAAATCCCTCGGGATCCGTGGTCTACAAAAACATAGCCTGGGTGCAAAATGGATTGGCTTACGGCGATTTCCATTTGGCGGACACCCTTTCCAGTGGTATATATCAGATTAGGGCTTATACAAACTGGATGCGGAACTTTGATGATGTATGGTTCTTTCGAAAGGACCTTGTAATCTGGAATGTCTTCGACAAGGAATTTCAGACGGAATCATCAGAACTGAAAGCCAGAGATATTGACTTGCAGTTTTTTCCTGAAGGGGGAACATTTATTGCCGGAGCAAAAAACAAAGTTGCTTTTAAAGCTACTGATAAACAAGGCAAAGGGATTGATTTTGAAGGGATAATTATTGATAATTCCGGCAATAAAGTTGCTGACATAAAAAGTACATATAAAGGAATAGGAAGCTTTGTTTTTCAAGCAGAAAAAGGGAGGACGTATTCGGCTGAATTGAGTTTTCCAGGAAATATTACAAGGAATATTAGCCTTCCAAAACCAGAAGAAGAAGGAGTTATTCTGGCAATTAACGCTTTGAATCCTTCAAGAATCGAGATTCAGCTGATAGAGAAATCTTTCGATTTAGATAAAGATCAAATACCAGGATACATTGTTGTTGGCCAAAGTGGTGGTGAAATTTGTTACCATACTGAAGTTGCAACAAAAAGAGGAATCAAGAACATTGAAATTGAGAAACATTCCCTTCCGGGAGGCATAATTAAATTCACCTTGTTCGATTCGAACTTCATTCCTGTATGCGAAAGACTGATTTTTAACAATCATGTAAATGTTGTTAATCTCGCTGTTAAGGCAGAAAAATCAAACTATTTACCGCGCGAAAAGGTGAAAATTGGCCTACTGGCTTATACGAATGGCGAAGAGCCTTGTTTAAGTAACCTCTCCATGTCGGTTTACAATGCAGCGAGCCAATTGAAGGAGGAAAAATATCCAAATAATATCTTCACCCAATTTTTACTCAACTCCGATCTTAAAGGACACATCGAGAATCCGGCATTTTATTTTAAAGACGATAGTTTGAATACTATGCTCGCCCTGGATAATCTGATGCTCACACATGGTTACAGGGAATTTGAATGGAAGGAGATCCTGGAGGATGAGTATCCGGAAATTAAATACCAGCCCGAGCCCTCAATTGAATTAAAGGGAAAAGTTATTTCAAGTCAGATGAACAGGCCGGTTGTCGATGGCAAGGTTACCATGATGACCATAAAAAGTTTACTTGCAGTTTATGAAGACGAAACAGACTCCCTGGGGCAATTCCTGTTCCCCAATCTGTTTTTCTACGATACCCTACATGTTTCCTTAAAAGCAGTGAATAGGAAAGGAAGAAACACGACTACTATAAAAATAGATAGTAGCTCAAGCACATCTCCATTTTCAAGTTATCTTCCTTATGCATATGAGTATAAGAGACAGAAACAGGTTCAGACCTTATTCTACCTCGGTGAAACAAAAAGTGAGCTCATCAGAACGAAATGGAGTTTAAGCGATACGATTCCATTTGATGATGTTTATGTGGTCGCCCGAAAAATGGAAAAGGATGATGGCCATCCCCGGATATATATGGAAGCCGATTATGTTTTTGATGTGGAAGAGGCAGATTATTTGACAGGCAACATTTTTATATCTGTCGAGGACAAATTCCCTGGAGTCAGATATGTAGGTGGTGATATCGATGGGGACTTCTATGCCAGGGGTGACCGTGTATTAATCTATATGGATGGAATGGAGATCAGGACTGAAATGATTGCAAATTTACCCGTCCAGATGTTTGATAAAGTGGAATATGTAAAATCAGGCATGTCAGTTGGAATAAATTATAAAGGAGGCATCCTCTTTTTCTATGCTAAACGCGGAATGAAAAACTTCAGCACTCCATTGAAGACCTTTGGTATGGCAAGCGGACGAATCATAGGCTATTCTGTAAGCCGTAAGTTTTACTCGCCTCAATATGATTCAAGTGAACCAGCCCAGGAGAAGGAGGATTACAGGCCAACAATTTATTGGAATCCTGTACTCAGAACGGATTCTACCGGATTTGCCCAAGTTGATTTTTATAACAGCGATGAAATTGGCGATATGCGGATTGTTGTGGAAGGTGTAACATCTGACGGAAGGCCTTGTAGAGGAGAGGCGAGCTATAAAGTCAGATATTAATTTTATGAGGATAAGTTGCTTTTGACAATACTTTTAAAAATTCCATGGAACTTAGCTAACATCCTAACCTTTTCTCTAAATCCAGACCCCAAACCCCCACCCTACCCCACCTTACTTCCTGACTCTCAATTAGTTGCGATATTCACACATGCGTTTTAAGGCCCTTTTTAGCCCCATATAAGGACTTTCTCCTTTCGCTAGCTCTACCACTAACGAACCATAGATCGTTGTCATATGAAGCCTTAAAGGGCTTTAAACCAAGTATTTATGCATTTGAGTAAATGCAACTAGCTGAATATAAGCTATTTATATATATGAAGAGGCGAAATTAGGGTTGCTGGATATGTGCTGGGAGTATGGGAGTGGGGAGATGAATAATTGTTGAACCTACATCCTCGCAATTTCAATTCAGATTTAGATCAACGAGTTGCAGGACCTCCTTTATTGCAGCACTGTACAGGTATTCCCCTTCGAGGTTGACAACCTTTGTGCGGCCGAAATCTTTTGTGCGTTGGATTAATCCTTCGCTTGCTATCCATTCAGTAACATGAATATCGATGTCTTCAAAATAATCAATATACAACCATTCCACACGGAAGCAGGCAAATTCAGTTCCTCCGACTTTGAGCAGATCAGTTCCTGAGACCTTCTTATCAATCCGGAAAGCCGAAGAGGAATTACTTTGCGTGCAGGTCCAGTAACTGTCTTCA
>JAOZLK010000245.1 GCA_029934875.1 Bacteroidales bacterium
TTATTACCTGAAGGCGGGTCATTACTCAGAACGGATTGCCTATGTAAAATCCGGGTTACTCAGATCCTATTTTGAATCCAACGGCAAAGAGACCACTACTTTTTTTGCCACACAAGGAACCATAGCTGTTGACTTACATAGTTTTATTCAGAGAATTCCCAGCAAAGAGAGCATTCAGGCACTGGAGGAGACAGAGGTTTCCTATATTGAACGGAAAACATTGTATGCCCTGTATGAGGGGAACTGGAAATGGCAACAGGTAGGCAGACTGCTTATGGAGCATTATTTTGTGGAATCCGAAGAAAGAACAATCAGGCTGCAAAGTAAATCTGCTCACGACCTGTATGAGTATTTTGTCCAACAACATCCTGATATAGTAAAGCTTACCTCATTATCGTATATTGCCTCCTACCTTGGAATGACTCCGGAAACTTTAAGCCGTATTCGAAAATACAGATAAGGGCATACCTGCTAACTGTTTATTGATAATAATTAGTTTTTGATCTTTATCAATTCACTGAGTGTATTCATATTGTATTTTTGAATTTGTAATGAAATTCTTACACTTTGTTTTCATTATTGTAGGTTTTAACCTGCAGCTCACCTTTGGACAACAGGTGTCTTTTACCAGGGATTTCGCGCCCCAGGAAGGGCTTGTGAAAAAGGTGGAAAAACCCTTGCGGGATGAAATCTGCCTGAATGGAACCTGGCAGTTTATGCCGGTCGAGCTTTCCGGGGACATAACATTTGAAGAGATAAAGTCGCCCGTATTACCTGCAGCTTCAGGTTGGGAAAAGACACCCCTTAAGATACCTTCTCCCTGGAATGTAAATGGCTTTACCGATGGGACGGGGGGTGACTTCCAAACTTATCCATCCTATCCTGAGCGATGGAAGCATGTCAAATCGGGATGGCTTAAGAAAACGCTTACAGTACCCGCCGATTGGGAAGGAAACCGGATAATCCTTCATTTTGAGGCCGTTGCCGGATTTGCCAAGGTTTTTGTAAACGGCGCGGAAGCAGGCGAGCATTTCGATTCCTTCCTGCCCTTCAGCTTTGATGTGACCGGGCATGCCAGGGCAGGTGAGCAAATGGAAGTACTGGTCTGGGTGGCCAGTGGAAACCTGTTGAATGAGCCCGGCAAATTCGGATACAGGAACCATGTGGGGGGCTCCTTCTGGGGAAGCTATATAGCGGGGATCTGGCAGGACGTTTATTTGCAGAAACTCCCCGAAGTATACCTGTCCGACACCTACATTAAACCATGGGTGGATAAGGATGAGCTTGAGCTGGAAGTCACAGTAAAAAATACTACCAGGAGGCCAAAGCAGGTTCAGCTTCATGCTGACATCCGCATCTGGATCAATAAAGCCGGCTCAAACCTGGTTGAAGCACCTGAGATCAACTGGACCCTGGGTGAATCAAGTCTGTCCCTGCAAAAAGAAGAACTGGTACTGGAACCGAATTCAAGCAAGACCTTCATCCTGAAATCCAGGGTAGAAGGCAAACTGGATCTCTGGTCACCTGATCGTCCGGTTCTGTATGGGCTGATGGTATCGGTGAATGATACGGAGGAGGTGTTGGATACTAAATATAACCGCTTTGGATGGCGACAGTTTGATATTAAG
This sequence comes from Bacteroidales bacterium, assembly GCA_029934875.1. GTDB lineage: Bacteria > Bacteroidota > Bacteroidia > Bacteroidales. The sequence goes on from JAOZLK010000245.1 coordinate 1,629, forward strand.
GGGAAACAGCTACTTCTGAACGGAGAACCCATTGTGATAAAGGGTGATTCCTGGCACTTTATGGGTGTGCCCCAGATGAGCCGCCGTTATGCCTGGGCCTGGTACCGGATGCTGAAGGATGCCAATGCCAACGGGGTACGCCTGCATGCCCAGGTCTTCCCCCGTTTTTACCTGGAAATGGCCGATGAAATGGGAATTTGCGTGCTTGATGAGACGGCCATCTGGGCCAGCGACAACGGTCCGAAGGTTGATTCTGAGCGCTACTGGGAGGCCTGCCTTTACCATGTGAAAGGACTTGTGCTCAGGGACCGTAACCACCCTTCGGTTTTTGGCTGGAGTGTATGCAATGAAACCCTGCCGGTGACCAAGAATGTGATCAAAGCCCCAAAGGAATATCTGCACCGGAATATCCGGGAAATCAATAAGTGGGTGGACATCTGCATGGCTTATGATCCTTCTCGCACTTGGATCTCCGGTGACGGAGAAACTCCGGAGCTTCAGATAGGAAGCCCCGTCAAGGACAAACTGCCAACAGTCATTGGCCACTATGGCCCGAAGGCCGCATACAAGTATTGGTCGAAGCATGGAAAACCCTGGGGAATCGGGGAAACTGGCATGGCCTATTATGGATCACCCGCCCAGGTGGCAAAAGTGAACGGCGACCGCGCCTATGAATCCCAGCTGGGCAGAATGGAAGGACTTGCCGCGGAGGCTTTTGATCTGATCTCAGCTCAACGCAAGAACAAGGCCTCCTACGCATCGGTGTTCAACCTGGCCTGGTATGGATTAAAACCCCTGGCACTGGGCCTTGTAGATATAAGCAGGGCGCCGGCCGGTGCAGATGGTATATTCTTTGGCAAATACCTGGAAGGAAAGCCCGGTTATCAGCCGGAGCGCCTGGGCGCGTATTGCACCACCTTTAATCCAGGCTATGATCCTTCCCTGCCGCTATATGAACCCTGGCCCCTGTTCGATGCAATAAAGGCTGCCAATGCAGAAGATTACAGTAAAAGGGAAAACATCTGGAAGAATAAAACGGACCAGACCGTGAAAATTGCCAGGGCGAAAAACAAGCAAAGTATAGTATGGCTTTCTGCGCCTGAAGTTACCCCGGCAAAACTACAGTTCGAAAACATAGCGGTGAAATTTGAAGTCCTCTCCCCGGGCGACCGACAGTTGATATTAATCGACGGCCTCATGCCTCCCGCGCCCCATCCAGACCTGATCGATGAACTGAAGTCCTCCATGGAGCATGGGAGCACCGTACTGTTCTGGGGAGCAGGCCATCCTTCCAGGGAGCTGATCGAGGCCCTCACCGGCAGTGAGATCCGCTTTCATGAGCGACATGCCACTTCTTACCTGGTCCGGGGGAAACACCCCATCATCCGGAAGGAGAACCTGGCGAGCCTGTATTTTTCCGAACTGACCAGTGACCCGGTATCTGAAGGTTCCGTGTCCGGAAAATGGGTGGAAGAATCAAAGCTGATTCTGGAAGCCTGCAATACCGACTGGCTGAAATGGAACTACCAGGGCGAGACTATCAAGACGGCCAAGGTATACAGGAGCGAGCGCGAAGCCAAAAACCCGGGCAATGTGCTGGTTCAGCAGCCCATGGGCAAGGGTGAGTTGATGCTTACCACCATTGACCTCTTTGAGTCAGGGATAGGAGGGAGGGAAAGGGCTGCCAGGATGATCCGGAACCTGGGAGGTAAACTGAAGGGAAAGAAAAAGGATATCCCCGCTGCCCTGAATAAGAAAATGGAACTTGAACATGTCCTGTTCTCGGGGCCCCTCCCGGTATCGGAGGCTGACAGGGACCTTGATCCTGGCACCGTGAAACTGGGTGGCGCCATACAGGGTAACTACTGGCATATGGCTGAAGCCGGCAAAAAGGGAATTTTTGATTTCAAAAGCCTGCCTTTTCCGGAACATGAAAGTGGAATGGCCTATCTTAGCTTCTGGATGTACAGTCCCCGCTCACTGACCGATCTGTTAATCGAACCCGACATGCCCCGCCTGGATATGCACATGGCATCGGCCGGAGCGCTGTCCCTCCGGGTGAATGGGAAAAGGCTGAAAACATACACTGGCTCTGGAGTATTCAATGAAGAGGCCTTCACCTTTGAGGGGCTTCCGCTTGAGAAGGGGTGGAATCACATCCTGGTAAAGCTTGTACAGGATCAGGGCGATTGGAGATGTAGAGTTCGTTTTACCAGCACCAGGACTGAGTATGTCAAAGAGATGAAAACAATTGTTGACAGGTAAAAATATAGAATAATGATCAGGGTCATGATAATAGGCATGCTGTTTTTTGCACACAACAGCTTTGCTTCAGAGCAGCATCTTATCTGGCAAATAGGACAGGATGACCAGAGCGGAGAAGAATTCGCCCTCTATCCGGATGGTTTTGAGGATTTTATTGCCAGTGATTTTGGATGGGAGGATAAATATTACCTTGTGGGTACTTCGAATCAAAAAAACGAATGGCCCTACATCCTGCCGGGACCCGATGACAAATGGGGCGGAACCGCTCAAAACTCGGGAAGAAGGTCCAGTACCCTGAACATCCTCTTTGGCATCTCCGGGCTCCCGGAAGATGCAAACGCCACACTGACCATTGATCTGCTGGACAGCCATTCAGCAAAACATCCGCTTTTTAAGGTAATCATAAACGGGGAATCCTATAAATACAGGATTCCTGCCATTAAGAGGGCCAAGCCCGGATACCTGATTGAGATTCCCATTCCGAAAGGCTTATTGAAAGAGGGGGGGAATGAGATCCGTTTTACCATCCTGGACGGTTCCTGGATCAAATTTGACCAGGTAAAACTGGAGGCTTCCGTAGCTATTAGCCTGACTGAAAACGACAGGGTCTTTTTGCGCGAAGTGAAGGTTTCAGATTATGGCATTGGCAGCGGGAATGGTGATGCCCAGGCCCTGCTGGTGGATGTGGAGCATATCACAGGCCTGCCCCTCCTGAGTGTAAAACTGGATGAGAAGGAGGTTTTCTCATCGGTATTGGAATCGGGCCGCTATATGTTTGAGGTGCCCATGCCCGCAGCCTCATCCTCTACAACAAGCAGCTACGAGATCCTGGTGGATGGGGGAAGGGTCCAGGCCGGTAGTGTTCAAGGCCGGGCCGTAAAGCCGGTCACAGCGGCAGACTATGTGGATACCCGGATGGGGACGGCCCACTCCCGCTGGATGATTGCACCTGGTCCGTGGATGCCTTTCAGCATGGTCAAGCTCAGCCCCGACAACCAGGGCTATGGCTGGCAGGCAGGTTATGATCCCACATTCGAGTCCATCGGTACCTTCAGCCACATCCACGAATGGACCATGGCCGGACTGGGTACCATGCCTGCCAACGGTAAGCTGAAAATACGGGTGGGTCCGACAGATAAGCCGGACAAGGGGTATCGTTCCCGGATCGACAAAACCACCGAAGTGGCCCAGACAGGTTATTACAAGGCCGATCTGACCGATTATGGAATCAGGGCGGAGCTTTCATCGACCACCCGTTGCAGCTTTCAACGCTATACCTTTCCGAAGGACAGGAAGGGCTCCCGCGTGCTCATCGATCTCTTTATCCCGGCCGAGTATCCCTACTTCCTGCAGGAGGCCTCGCTTGAAAAAGTGGACGAGCATACCATCGAGGGATTCAGCAAGCAAAAATCGCCCTATGTATGGGGCAAGGAGTCCGCACAGGAGTATACGGTGCATTTTGTGATTGAATTTGACCGGCCCATCTCGAAGTTTAAAACCTGGAACCTGTGGGGAGATAAAAAACGGGAGGCGCTGCATAAAAAGCGTGAATGGGATTTTGGAGGCATAGCTGAATTTAATACAGAAAGCGAAAATGTGGTGCAACTGCGTACCGGGATTTCCTATGTAAGTATCGAAAACGCCAGGGAGAACCTGCTGAATGAGGTGGTTGAACCCTATGACTGGGATTTTGAGGCTGTCAGGAAGGGAAATGTGGATGCCTGGAACGATCTTCTGGACCGGATAAAAATCACCTCCGATAACCGGCTTGAAAAAGTACGGTTTTACACCAATATGTACCGGGCATTCTGCAGCCGCAATACCTTCAGTGATGTGAATGGAGAATGGATCGATGCGGAAGAAAAGCTGCAGCGAATGAGCGATCCTTCTTCCCCGGCCCTGGGTTGCGATGCATTCTGGAACAGTTTCTGGAACCTCAACCAGCTGTGGAACCTGGTAAGCCCGGAATGGACAAATCGATGGGTGAACTCGCAGCTGGCTATGTACGATGCCTCGGGCTGGCTGGCCAAGGGTCCGGCCGGAATGGAGTATATCCCGGTGATGGTGGCCGAACACGAAATCCCGCTTATCGTGGGCGCTTACCAGATGGGAATTCGTGATTTTGATGTGGACAAGGCCTACGAAGCCGTGGTCAAGATGCAAACCACACCTGCAGAGAAAATCCATGGTGGCCTTGCCGGGAACCGCGACCTGCTTCCCTACCTGGAACATGGCTATGTACCCTACGATAAGGGTCGTTTTTCCAATACCATGGAATATGCTTATGACGACTGGACGGTTTCCCAGTTTGCCGCAGCCCTGGGTAAAGAGGAGGATTATAAGATCTTCCTTGAGAGGGGAAGCTCGTGGAAAAATGTGATTGATCCGGAAAGCGGATATGCCAGGATGAAAGATTCAAAGGGTGAATGGTACCCTGATTTTGATCCTTATAAGTCGGGAGCCAATAAGCAATACGTGGAAGGAAATGCCTGGCAACTCACCTTTTTTGTACCCCAGGATGTTCCTGCACTGGCTGAAGCCATTGGCCGGGACCGTTTTATTGAGCGCCTGGATTGGGGATTTACAGAAAGCTATAAGACCCGCTTTAACGGTCTGAATGATCAGTACTGGGATTACCCGGTAGTCCAGGGCAACCAGCAATCCATGCATTTTGCCTACCTGTTTAACTGGGTTGAAAAGCCCTGGCTGACCCAGAAATGGAGCCGGGCAGTGATGGAGCGCTACTATGGCTACGGCGTGGCCAATGCCTACCTGGGCGATGAAGACCAGGGACAGATGAGTGCGTGGTTTATCATGTCGTCCATTGGCCTGTTCCAGACAGACGGAGGTTGCAGCACTGTGCCGAATTATGAAATTGGGAGCCCGCTTTATGA
>JAOZLK010000246.1 GCA_029934875.1 Bacteroidales bacterium
AACGATTCCTAGAATCGGTAAGGGCAGCATATCTCTCAACCCGGAGCTTATCGGATACAAAAACATAATCGATCCTGTCACGGGGTTGATCATCGTATGTGAATCCATGAAAGGTAGCCACCGAACAATGTGGAGGCAGCTCGGAAACCCTGAAGGCATCCTGGAGTGAAGCCCCGATCATCTGGATGGGCTCAGAGTCCGGTGGAAGGTTGAAGTCACCGCAAAGCACTACTGGCCCTTCCCCTTCCGAGGATCCTGCTTCAGTGATCTCTGAAATCCTTTTCAGAATCAGGGCAGCAGCATTTTTCCTTGCTTCCACACCTTTATGATCGAAATGGGTATTAAATACATGAAGCGTGGCACCGCTTTCCCGGTCCACCAACTCAACCCAGGAACAAACCCTGCGACAAACGGCATCCCAGCCAAAGCTGCACTCCTCCGGGGTTTCCGAAAGCCAGAATGTACCCCCATCTTTCTTTTTGAAGCGATCGAGATTGTAAAAGACCGCTGAAAACTCCCCTTCATGTTTCCCATCGTCTCTTCCTACGCCTTCATAAGCAAAATCGGGAAAGGCTTCAGCAAGGTCGTCCATCTGGCCTGGCATTGCCTCCTGAACACAAAATATCTCTGCCCGGTGAAACTTCAAGAGCTTAATCACATCGGCGCGCCTGTGGGGCCAGGCATGTTCCCCATCACCCGCTGTATTCATCCTGATGTTATAGGTTATCAGCTCAATAGGCTCCTGGGCCTGCAGACCAACAAACATAATACTCAAACAAACTCCCAATATCAATCTCATATCCTTACCCTTTCATTTACCTATTTACCCTCTTACTAATTAACCCTTGCAAACCAGATTCCTCCCACAAAGGTAAGGATCATTGAGAATTGATTCTCTTTTCCAGCTTTTTGGCCGAAGGAGTGATGGATAATCCTCCAAGGGCTGTACAACGTAGTTCGTGGGGAAGGCTCTTTCCAACCCTGTCCATGGTCTCTATCACCTCATCCAGGGGGATTAAGTGTTCGTATCCGGCCAGGGCCATGTTAGCACACACCAATGCATTGCTTGCGGAAGAAATGTTTTTTCCCAGGCAGGGTGCTTCCACCCTTGCTGCAATGGGATCACAGATCATTCCCAGTGAGTTTTGCAGGGCGAGGGAAGCGGCTCCCATGCACTGCTCCAGGCTTCCGTCCAGGAGCCAGGCGATGCCGGCGGCGGCCATACCGGCCCCTGATCCGCATTCAGCCTGGCAAGCTCCAATTTCCGCAGAAAAAGTAGAGCTGCCGGCAATAAAAAGTCCCACCAGGCTTCCTGCCAGAAGCGCCTTAACTGCATGTTCATCATCCAGGCCAAGGGAATCGGCCACAGCAATAAGAGCTCCGGGGAAGGTTCCACACGATCCGGCTGTGGGCGCCGCCACGATAACCCCCATGGAACTTTTCACCTCCATGAGGGCCGACACATAAAGGGTAATCTTATGCAGAAGCTCGCCTCCAGCCAGTCTTCCTTCATCCAGCTTCTTCTGGTATCCTGCCGATTGAGCTCCCAGGATGCGGTCTTCGAAGTGGGTTCCTTTTAATCCGGAGTCAATGGCAGCCCTCATAATACCGTGAAGATTCCGCATCATCCCCAGTACATCCTCCCCGGAGATTCCTGCCCTGGAGGATTCGTACAGTGCGCCCAGCTCCCATGCAGAGAGCTGCCTGCCCCTATTATATGCCAGCATCTCGGTGCAGTTATTGAAGGGAAGCGCTTCCTCCCCCGGAGGGCCCACAGGCAATACAGGAAAGATCCTTCTTTTCAGAAACTCTCCTGAATGCTCACCACCGGAAAGCGGGATGCCTTTAGCTGAGAGCTTAAGGTCCTCGACCCGGTCACCCTTAATGGAAAGCTCAGTTCCATTGATCCGGATGACCTCGATCATTCCTCCCCCGGTGGAAAGTGCAAGTACTTCTGCCTGCTGCATGGTGTTCTCCAGGGATATAAGGTAGAGGTTGGCCTGTGAATAGCCTGTATCGCACACCACAAACTTTACTTCTATCCCGGCCTTAACAAGGTGTGGGTCAGGATCAATCAGGCGTGGATCATCTGCCTCATAAGCCAGCAAGCCTCCCTTTATCCCCATATCGGATCCCTGGCTCTCATGTGTTGTGGCCAGGGCATCGGCGGCATCATAACGAACCACCACCCTGCCGGGATCCCCGGCCATCACGTCCCTGCATATCCTTCCTATTCGAAGTGCCGCAGCACTGTGTGAACTGGAAGGGCCGCGCATAACCGGACCCACCACATCATTAAAGATGCTCGGGATATGTTTAGAGATTCTCATTCCAATAGCGAGCCATGGTTCTGCGCAGGTGCAAGCTGGTATTCTCCCTTTCTCTTATGGAATGGGTACGCATGGGGTAGGCCATCATATCGAACTGCTTATCCAGCATGATCAGTTCGTCCACAAGCATTTCGCAACTCTGGTAGTGCACATTGTCATCGGCCGTTCCATGGATTAAAAGCAATTTTCCCTGCAATCCGGAAGCGTGTGTAATGGGTGAACCATTTTTGAATCCTTCGGGATTCCCGGAAGGGAGTCCCATGTAGCGTTCCTGGTAAGCCGTATCATAAAGCTTCTGGTTCGATACGAAGGCGATGGCAATGCCGGTTTTATATAGCTCGGGAAAGCGGAACATGCAGTTCAGGGTCATGGAACCACCACCGCTCCATCCCCAGATACCCACCCGATCCGGATTCAGGAAACTATAGCTGGCAAGTAATTTTCTAGCAGCAGCAGCCTGGTCCAGGGAGGCCAGGATTCCGATCTGCCGGTAGATTGACTTTCGCCATTCTCTTCCCCTGGGAACAGCAGTACCCCTGTTGTCCACACTGATTAGCACATATCCCTGTTGGGCCAGGTACTGGTGCCAGAGATCACCCCCCGCCCAGTTGTCCTGAACCGTCGAGCTTGCCGGCTCGCCGTAAACAAAGAAAATAACAGGATATTTTTGATCCGGATTAAAACCGGGGGGTCGGATCATCCATGCATCCAGAACCACATCGCCGATATCTACCTTTATAAACTCTTTTGGATTCAATCCCAGGGCCTCAATACTCTCCTTGATCTCCTGGTTGTCCTCCATTACCCTCACCACCTTATGCTTCTTCACATCCAGGAGGGAAATCACAGGCGGCTTAGTCGCACTCTGATAGGTATGAAGCGCCCAGCGGGCATTGTCCGACATCTGGTAACTGTGCTGCCCCTGCTCATCTTCCGGGGAGATGCGCTCGGCCTCTCCCTTTCCATTTAGACGGCTCCTATATAGATAGCGTTGGGTAAAGTTATCCGGTGAGGCAATATAATACACATATCCTGAAGAGGGATCGATGCAAACCACCTCCACCACATCGAATGCACCCCTGGTAACAGGGAGAATTTCATTTCCATCCTGTGATACTTTGTAAAGGTGTCTCCAGCCATCCCGTTCGCTGATCCAGGTGAAATTGCGATTGTCATCCAGCCAGATGGGTGTGTCATGCACATCCAGGAAGGCCTCGTCGGCTTCGGTGAGTATGTTGCTCACTTCCATGTTTCCAAGGTTTGCCAGCCAAACCTTGTTGGTATTCTGCAGCCTGTTGAGCTGCTGGATCATCACCTGTTCCGAGCCAGGTATCACCTCCATCCTCACCAGGTAGTTATTTCGGGGATCGCCCGGTATATCGAACCACCTTGTGGATCCTCCACTGGCCGGAACCACCCCGATCTTCACCGCCGAATTGGTGGTTCCCACCTTGGGATAAGGAAAGGGGAGTGGGATGGAGTAGATGGAATCCAGGTTATTAATCATGTAGAAGGTTCCGGTACCCTCTGTATCCGAATGCCAGTAAACGATATTCTCACCGTCGTTGCTCCACCGAAATCCGTCCCGGCAATCAAACTCCTCCTCGTAAACCCAGTCGAAGGTTCCGTTCACATATCTCTCACTACCATCGTGAGTGATCTGCGTCATGAGCTCCCCTTCCAGCTCCTCCATATAGATGTTGTTCTTGCTCACATAGGCCACCCTGCTGTCATCCGGTGAGAATTTTGCAAACATCAGGGACGCACTTTCCAGCGTTTTTCCCAGCTGTTTCAATTGTCCGCTTTCAAGGTCCAGCACCCAGTAATCGCCCCTGGTATGGTAGCGCCACACCCGCCGGGTGTTTGCGAACAGAAGGATGTGCTTCTGATCGCCCGACCAGATGTAATCCCTTAGTTGCAGGGGCTCATCCAGGCCCTCCGGTGTCAGGTCAGCAGCCCCGACCAGAACCACCCTTTCGCCGTTTTTTACCTCGTAACGTACGATCTCACTACACCCGGCAGCTGGATCTGCCTCCAGGGTGGTGTAGTGCATATTATCTTCCATCCAACGCAGTGATTGGTAGCCACGGGTGGGGTAACTATTGTTTTTATAGATATCCTCAAGGGTCAGGCTCTGCTCCTGTGCTGTTATTGACAGGCTTACAAAGACAAGGGCCAGGGATTTAAACAGGCGATAATTTTTTCCATTCATGGTATAATGCTATTGGGTCTTTAAATATAAATCAAAGTTTCTTAACTTGGTACAAAGCCCGGGACACATCATGTACAACTATGAGCGTTATAACTTCAGAGTAATCACACTTGGACTTGGCCTGATGGCCTTTATGTTCCTGATGTATGACAAATACATCGGGGCCATCATCTCCCTGGTCATGGCAATTCTGGCTACTTTCTCCTTCGAGGGTATCACAATCGATCCGCAAGGTCAGCGATACAAAAAATATGATCGCTTTTTTCGCCTGAATATCGGAAGGTGGGAGAAGCTTCCAAAGCCCAGCTATGTCACCCTTGTCAGGATCAACCTGAACAACCAGAAGAACATGGCAAGTCCCATTGTTGCTCCTCAAGCTGGCAAGTCGACCAGGGCCTTTAAGGTCAACCTGATTGTTGAAGGCGATAAGCGCTTCATCCCCATTTGCAGGGGATCCCTGGAGAAGATGACAGAGGAGGCACTTAAACTTGGGAAGGCTATGGATCTAAGGGTATTGGATTATACCACCCACGATAAGAAATGGATCCTGTAAAAGCCAGGTAATGTTAGGAAAAGATGTGACATTCACCATCTCGGCCAGGGGGAAAAACGAAAGGATGCCCATAGTGGACTTCCTCCAAATGCATTTTTCAAATATTCCCCTGGACCAGGTCGACAGTGTCTTTGGTTTTCTGGAAGCTTCCAGCCTCTACAGCGGACGGCCATTTCTGAAAAGGCAGTTGTCGGATAAGGATCTGGAGGCGATGAAGGAGAGGAACATCGGTCTTCGAATTCCATTTACAAACCACTTTCTTTCAAAGCAGGAGTACCTGGACCATACACCCTTTCTGGAAAAATATCACGGGAAGGGGAACTCGGTAATCTGTACCAACGATCAGCTGGCAACCTGGGTAAAAAGGGATTTTCCCCTGTACCAGGTTGAGGCGAGTATATTGAAAGAGATCGACTCCCATGAAGGCATTGAAAGGGCCCTGGACTTATACGATACAGTGATCCTGCCCATGAACCTCAACTACAATACAGCCTTCCTGTCGTCCATCAGGAATAAGGAAAGAATTACCCTTTTTGGAAATGCAGGTTGTGCTTTGACTTGTCCGGCGCGTATCTGTTATGAACATATCTCGAAGACCAACAAAAAACTAGCATCACAAAATATCCTTCACAGGAATATTACCTTCCTCTTCCGAATGGGATTTCCCATTAACTGGTGTTCAAACCGGCTCCATCCCAGGAAATTAAAAGGAATAGTTGATTTTGACCTCGAAGTACTATATTCATTGGGATTCAGGCGCTTTAAAATGCTCCGCGAAAACAGGGTTCGGGAAACCGGGCACTAGATCCCTTGCTACTTGAACCAGAATCCAAGTGAAAAGAGCCACTGGCTGGGACGGGCGTCCAATTGATAATCAGCTCCCCCAACTGTAACTTCATCTCCTAAAGAGCTTAGAGAACCTTCGTAGCGGACATCAAGGGAGAGTTTAGACAGGTCGATACCCAGTCCGGCCTGGAATCCCCAGGTCATCGATTGGGAAAAGAATGTATAATCAGGATCAATATTTTGTGCATCATCGCTAACTGATTCATTCACAACATAGGATCCTACGGGGCCAAGATTGATTCGGGCAGGACCTAATTTCATACCCACAAGGAGTGGCAGGTCGATCCGCTGGAAATTCACATTATAGGTGGCCTCAAGTGCGTCATTTCTGAACTCCTCAATCTTAGCTCCTCCATCATTGAAATAGAGCTCGGGCTGAATAAAAATCATGGCAATATTAATGCGGGTTTGAAAGCCCACATGGTAACCCATCACATTATCGCCGGTAACAAGGTCATATACATCAGAGCCATCCTCAATATCGGTCAGATCGGCGATTTTTAAGGAGTTTATTCCAAGTCCCGCTTTAATGCCCCATTGAAACATTTGTGCATTGGAAGTCTGGACCAGGAATAAAGAGATCGCAAGTATAAAAGTCAGTTTTTTCATTATTCTTAATATTAATTAATATGCAGCAACAATCATTGTACGGAATTAGACCGTTCATGGTTGCAAAAATTATGAAGACAGGTCCCGAATCACAAGAGAGGCGAGGGTGCAACCGAAAATCGCAGGTATATACGAGATGGTTCCCACTGTCGATTTCTTATTGGGCTCACCCTCCACGGGGATGATCATCTCTTTGGGCACCTGTTCGGTAGAGAAGACGACATTGAA
>JAOZLK010000247.1 GCA_029934875.1 Bacteroidales bacterium
AATTGATGCAGAACTTGAAACTGATGAGGAGCATCTCTGGATATATTTTTAGCGGCCTGCTGCTATTGTGCTTCCTTCCTTCCGTTTACGGGCAGGATACATTGCGTACCTATGGACCCAGGATTGGACTAAACCTGGCTCCCATTGTGGGCTATTTCTCCGATCCACAGGTTCTTGGTGCTGAAGCATCCCTGGATTTTGAACTTTTTCCAAATGTATATCCTGTATTTGAACTGGGTTACAGCTCGATGGCAGATTCTCTGGATGAAGTTTCCTACCACTCGGGTGGAGGCTATGCGAAATTGGGCATCGACTATAACTTCCTGGATTTAAAGGATCGTTCCCAGCACCATGCCATTACTGCTGGCTTTCGTTACGGCAGCTCAATCTTCAAGCATCGAGCAGAGAATATTACCGTTGAGAGTGATTACTGGGGCGACTATTTTATCGATAGTTATGAAAATAACCTGAACGGACACTGGATAGAACTTGTGGGAGGAATCACTGCCGAAATAGCCAAAAACTTTTTTATTGGATGGACTGTCCGGTATAAGATCCTGCTGAATCCCGACATGGATCCACAGATGATCCCCCTTTTGATACCGGGCTATGGTGATGGAAGCTTAAACAGGGTCTTTGGATTTACCTACTCCGTCCTATATAAGATACCAATTATTAAAAAATAACAGGAACTAAAATATTTACTATGAGCTACTTCGCCTCTACCGACAGGTATACGCATATGAAATACAATCGCTGTGGAAACAGCGGACTGATGCTTCCAGCGGTTTCACTTGGACTCTGGCATAATTTCGGGGATATGGACGATCAAAAGAGTATCAAGGATATACTCCACAGGGCATTTGACCTGGGCATTACCCATTTTGATCTGGCCAATAATTATGGCCCCCCCCCTGGCAGTGCTGAATCTAACCTGAAAAAGGTTTTACAGGATGGCCTGGGCAGGTACCGCGACGAACTGATCATATCCACCAAGGCAGGCTACGATATGTGGGAAGGTCCCTATGGGGAGTGGGGCAGTCGAAAATATATACTGGCCAGCCTTGACCAGAGCCTCAAAAGACTGGGACTCGAATATGTGGATATCTTCTATTCTCACAGATACGATCCTGATACGCCCCTGGAGGAAACCATGGGCGCCTTGCACAGTGCGGTTCAAATGGGAAAAGCGCTCTATGTAGGAATCTCAAACTATGATGCCGAACAGACACTAAGGGCGGTGGAGATTCTCGAAGAGCTGGGAACCCCCTGCCTCATCCACCAACCCAAGTATAACATGCTATACCGCAGCAGGCTGGAAAATGGATTATTAGAGGTTCTGGAGGACAAGGGTGTGGGATGTATTCCTTTCAGCCCTCTTGCACAGGGCCTGCTAACAGACCGTTACCTGAAAGGGATTCCTGAAGGCTCCAGGATAGCCGGATCAAGTATTTCTCTCACTGAGGAAAACCTGGATGCGGATCTTCTGGTAAGGATCAAAGCTCTGAACCAGGAGGCTGAATTAAGGGGACAAAGCCTGGCCCAGATGGCACTGGCCTGGATACTTAGCAGGAAACAGGTGAGTTCTGTACTTATTGGTGCAAGCTCGGTATCCCAGCTGGAAGCCAATGTGGCCACCATTCATAATCTGAAATTCACCAGGGATGAACTGGATACCATCAATAACATTCTCTCCTGATTAACAATCACTTATCCTGCATTGGATTGGAGGAGGAACCCCGCCTTGACGAAGAGCTTTTGAAGAGGTCAAAACGATTCTGTTCAATTCTCGGCGGCCACAGGTTGTTTCCCATATCACAGTCGGCAGTTTCGAGGTAGGGGTCCAGGCTTACCTGCTCTACTTTTTTCTCAAAGCGGAAAACCTTTGAAGTTTCCAGGTTATTTCTGCTCCATACCTCTGCAGGGACCCTTTCAACCCTGTTTTCTCCATCTTCAAAGGTGAATTCGATCACCAGGGGCATCACCAATCCCCCCAGGTTGGAAAAATCAAGCTGGTAAAAGTATTCACCCGAAGCAAGGGTAGCCTTCTGCTCAGGCGATAGTGTGGAGAGGTAGCTGTTGTAAGCCTTGCGATCATCTTCAGTGGCTTCGTTGGGATCATAGGTATCATAAAAATCTCTCATGCTCGGGTTCGATTCCACCATGGATTTGATGGTCTCCCTGTTCCTCTGAACAGCAAGCTCCTCAGGTTCATTCAGGCTCTCCTGCTTTCTGAGGGCCTTGTCGTCAGCCGGATTCCCGGAAGAATAGGTGTATTCGGTGACAGCGTCCAGGGAAATATCCACATGGTCGGTGGTGTAGAACCAACCCCGCCAGAACCAATCCAGGTCCACCGCCGAGGCATCCTCCATGGTGCGGAAGAAATCTTCCGGGCTGGGGTGTTTGAACATCCAGCGCTGTGCATACTCTTTAAAAGCAAAATCAAAAAGCTCTCTTCCCATTACGGTCTCTCTCAGGATATTAAGTCCTACTGCTGGTTTGCCATAAGCATTGCTATTAAACTGTACAATAAGGTTACCATTGGTCATGATGGGAGCAATACCCGTCTTGTCTCCCTTCATATAATCCACAATCGATGAGGGCTTTCCCCTGGGATGGGGATGCATGTGGTCCCATTCCCGCTCAGCTATTCCCTGTAGGAAGGAGTTAAGCCCTTCATCCATCCAGGTCCACTGCCTTTCGTCGGAATTCACAATCATGGGAAAATAGTTATGTCCCACCTCGTGAATGATTACCCCGATCATGCCCCATTTTGCCCGCTCCGAATAGCTACCGTCCTTCTGGGGCCTTCCACCATTAAATGCCATCATGGGATACTCCATGCCTATCCGGTCTGTGTGTACAGAATAAGCCACGGGGTAGGGATAATCAAAGGTAAACCGGGAATATACCTCCAGTGTATGTGCGACCACCCGTGTTGAATACTGCTCCCATAAGGGATTTCCCTCCTTGGGATATAAAGAAGTTGCAAGGACCATACGCTCACCAAATTTCACGGCCATGCCATCCCATATAAATTTACGCGAACTTGCAAAGGCAAAATCCCTCACATTTTCCGCTTTGAATTTCCAGGTCCTGAATTCTTTTGATTTACCTTTTTCAGACTTAAGGGCCTCGTCTTCAGTAACAATTACCACCAGCCTATCGGTGGATTCATGGGCCTTTTTATAACGCTTATACTGTCCTTCGCTCAGGACCTCATCGGCGTTTAGCAGGACTCCGGTGGCACCTACAACATGATCGGCCGGGACCGTAATCTCAAGCTCGTAGTCTCCAAAGGGCAGAGCAAATTCGCTGCGGCCGGTGAATTGCATGTTCTGCCACCCTTCGACTTCGTTGTAGACTGCCATCCTGGGAAAGAACTGGGCAATGGTATAGAGGTAATTATCATCTTCAGGGAAATACTCCATGCCCGATCTGCCTCCTCCATCTTTCATTCGATCGTTTATATTATACCACCACTTGATTTTTAACTGTGTCTTCTCCCCGGGCTCCAGCGTTTGGGGTAAATCGACCCGCATCATGGTATAATTAACAGTGACGGGGAGGTCGTTCCCCTCTTCGTCTGTCACGTAATCAATATTAAACCCACCGTCAAACTCTTTCATATACCTGGCCATCATATAGGAGGAGTAGCGCTCGTCCAGCCTGAGGGGGGTGGAACGAAGGGCCAGGTTTCCCTTTTGCCGGATATTCTGGTCCAGCTGAACCCACAGGTAGTTCAGGGGATCAGGAGAATGGTTGATGTACTCTATCTCCTCTTCCCCAAAAATCTTTTGTTGCTCATCATCCAGGCGAATGTTGATCTGGTAGTTAGCCTCCTGCTGCCAGTACAGCTGACCCGGAGCACCGGATGCGGCCCGGTATGCATTGGGGGTGGAGAAAGCGGTGCCCATCTGCCTGAACTTATTATTTTTAGGGTAGAAAATATCCTGGGCCGAAACATACATGATCCCTGCCATAAAAAGCACAAAGAGCATTCCTTTTTTCATTGTTCTCGATTTAATATTAAGGCCTTAAAGTTAAAAAACTATTGTCATATTTGTGGTTTAAAGCAAAGACCTTGAAAAGGAAAGCCCATACTATAATATCCATAATCTTAGCGATGCTCCTTTTCGCCAGCTTTTCATGGCTTCACGAATTTTATGTAAGTCTGACCGAAATCCGCTACAACCCTGAGTCAGAAAGAATGGAAGTTTCCCTTCGCATCTTTCCCGATGACATGGATCGGGCCCTGTTGGAGCATTATGGCATCAATTCCGGCCTTCTTACTGCACAAGAGCATGTTGCAGCTGACAGTCTGCTGGAAATATACCTGCAGGAGCTATTCAGGATTGAACTCGACGGCGTACCGCTGCCCCTCAGCTACCTGGGAAAAGAGGCTGAATCGGATGTAATGTGGTGCTACATGGAGTCGAATGCGCTTGAGAAGCCAGATGAAATCGGTGTAAATAACGCCATACTCACTGAGATATTTGAAGACCAGGTAAACATCATCCAGGTTTATGTTGGGAAATGGAACCGGGGTATGCTCCTTAGAAGAGAAGAACCCAGGGGAAGCCTTATTATAGAAGAGTAATCAACTCAGGTCCAGATTCAATTTATCCAGTGAAGCAGAGATGCTTTCCATCTCATCAGGGGAAAGTTCAAAACTTGCCGCCCCTGCATTTTGCTTTACCTGAGCCTCATTACGTGCCCCCACCAACGCCACCGAAATACCCGGGCGCTGCAGAGTCCAGCGGATTACCAGCTGACTGAGGCTCACTCCCTTTTCCAGGGCCAGTGGCTGGATTCTTTCCAGGAACCTGTTTGTTTTGATAATATTTTCGCTTTTGAAATGGGGCAGACCGGGTCGCGAGTCACCGGGAGCAAAAGAGGTGTCGGTTCTAATTTTTCCGGTGAGTAATCCGCGTTGAAGCGGACTGTAAGCAAGAATTCCACAGTCCTGTTCCACACACCAGGGAACTATATCACTTTCAATATCCCGGCGTACCATGCTATAGGGGAGCTGATTAGAGGCCAGATTGATGATCGATGTTGCCTTTTTCATCTGGCCAAGGGAGTAATTACTGACCCCGGCTGCCCGGATTTTTCCCTGGTCAATCAGAAGCTGAAGCGCCTCCATGGTTTCATCAATAGGAGTTGAATCGTCGGGCCAGTGAATCTGGTATAGGTCGATATAGTCGCATCCCAGTCTTTTCAGGCTCCTTTCACATTCGGCAATCACACTCTCCCGTCCTGAGTACTTATATACTTCACAGGAGGCTCCCTCATTATTTACTGTGCTAAAGTAATGCACACCCCTGCTATCATCCCAGCGCATCCCGGCTTTGGTCAGGATCTCATACCGGCCACGATTCCCGGCAATGGCCTCACCCACGATTTCTTCAGATAAACCAAAACCATATATTGGAGCCGTATCAATGGTAGTGATTCCCTGGTCCAGGCAAGCACGGATGGCCTGGATGGAGTCTTTTCTTTCATTTCCGCCCCACATCCATCCACCAATGGCCCAGGCTCCAAAGGCGACGGGAGATAATTCTAAATCCGTTTTACCCAGTTTCCTTTTTTTCACTAGTCTTATTTAGTTTCATTTACTATTTGTTCTCTTTACCCCCTCGGCAAAATCCACAGGAAGGTAGTTATCATAACTCAGGCAAACTTCACGGGAAAATGATATAGCCCTCTGAATCAGCGCCTCCCATTGACCCCGGTCTAGCTCAGTTAGCTGATCCCTGCTATAAGCCTCAAGGCTGATACCGTAAAGCAAGCCTGCGTTGAAAGTGTCCCCTGCACCGATTGTACTGAGCGGTGAAATCTCTTCCACCTCCATCTTAATCTCCATATTGTGGGTAATCAGATGCACTCCCTGGGCATTGGCAGTATAAATCAGCGCCGCACATCGGGATTCCATTTTCTTCCACGCATCATGCGGATTTTCAACCCCGAAAATATTTAGCAGATCCTCATCCGATGCCCTGACAAGGGTGGCAAATTCCATATTCTCAAGAATAATTTCCAGAAGCTGATCCCTTTCAGCCAGGTGGGAGCTCCTGAAATTGGGATCATAGACTATGCTTGCACCCGCAGCTTTGGCTTTTTCAAGCAGCTCCCTTACCCTTGGCCTTATCCCCGGGTTCAGGGCATAAAAGGAGCCAAACATTACTAAATCATTGGCTTCAAAATCGGGAAATTTAACAGCCAGTCGCTGGTGAGGATAGTCCTTGTAGAACTGGTACTCAGCATCGCTCCTCTGGTTAAGAAATGCCAGTGCAAGAGCAGACTGACCTTCAGAATACCTGTCCACATAGTCTGAATCGACACCATTCTCATGAAGGAAATCCTGGATCATATCCCCCACCCTGTCCTGGCCCATCTCACTGATAAAGGTAATCGGCGCACCCAATCGTCCCAGGGTAATGGCTGCATTAAATGAAGAGCCACCCGGTCGTGCTGCCATGACCTGCCCATCTTTAAATATAATATCCAGGATGGTTTCTCCTACTGCATAAATCTTATTCATAGAAAGCTATTTTACCAGGCGGGAAATTTGCTTAAACTGAGGAGTTCCCGCCACCCTGGTGAGTTCGAACAGAAGGGATTCACTGGTGGTGATTACCGCACCCTCACTGCGCATCCGCTCCACAGCCACTTTTTTATCATCAGGATTCCTGGAAGAGATACAATCGGCCACCACAACTGGAGTGAATCCCATCTCCACAAGATCGATTACTGTCTGCAAGACACATACATGAGC
>JAOZLK010000248.1 GCA_029934875.1 Bacteroidales bacterium
TGGTTATTGGGTATTGGTTATTGGTTATTGGGTATTGGTTATTGGTTATTGGTGATTGGTGATTGGT
The DNA here is from genome assembly GCA_029934875.1 of Bacteroidales bacterium. Taxonomy (GTDB): domain Bacteria; phylum Bacteroidota; class Bacteroidia; order Bacteroidales. The sequence goes on from JAOZLK010000248.1 coordinate 68, forward strand.
TATTGGTTATTGGTTATTGGTCCAGATTACTAATAACTAATTACTGATTACTATTTCTAATACTGTTCTTTTTCATTGGGGAAATTCTGGGACCTGACATCCTCAATATAATTCTGCACCGCTCCTTTGACTTCCATCTGGAGGTTGTGATAACGGCGGAGAAATCTTGGTGAAAACTCCTGGGTTATGCCCAGCATATCGTGAAGTACAAGTACCTGCCCATCCACCTCAGAGCCGGCCCCGATACCAATGGTGGGAATTGAAATCTCCCTGGTGACCTCACCGGCCAGTTTTGCGGGAATTTTTTCCAGCACAATTCCGAAACATCCGGCCTTGGCAAGTGCCAGTGCATCGTCTTTCAATTTTTGGGCCTCTTCCTTATCTGTGGCCCTGACCACATATGTTCCGAATTTATGGATCGATTGGGGAGTCAGTCCAAGATGACCCATTACAGGAATCCCCGCAGAAAGGATTCTTTCCACTGATTCAACAATCTCCTTTCCCCCTTCCAGTTTAATAGCACTCGCTCCGGTTTCCTTCATAATGCGAATTGCAGATGCTAGCGCCTCCATGGAATTCCCCTGGTAGGTTCCAAAGGGAAGATCAACCACCACCAGGGCCCGGCTTGTAGCTCTTACCACCGAGGCCGCATGATAAATCATGTTGTCCAGGGTTATGGGAAGTGTGGTCTCATAACCAGCCATCACATTGGACGCGGAATCGCCCACCAGGATCACATCAATTCCTGCCTGGTCCAACAGACGGGCAAAGGAATAATCATAACCGGTTAACATTGCAATTTTCTCACCCTTCAGCTTCATAGCCAGAAGAACATGGGTGGTAACTCGTCTTACATTACTGTGCAGTGACATTTTGCTTGGTGATTGGTTAGTGGTGATTGGTTATTGGTTAGTGGTGATTGGTGATTGGTTATTGGTCAATCGTGATTGGTTTCTCTGTGCAAAGTTGATAATAAAAAACCATTTGGCAGTCAATTTGTCAGTAAACCTGACATGAATCTGGACATTTTCGGACCGTTTTTGTGTCATTATTGCGATGAAGAGGGAAAAACAGCTTATGGCATAATCTCTGATAAGAAGAAAGAAGCAAGTAAGTAAACAGGAAAATAAGAAAGTTTAAAATATTAAAACAGATATAAATTATGAGTAAGATTATCGGAATAGACCTGGGAACTACAAACTCGTGTGTTTCAGTAATGGAAGGTAACGAGCCGGTAGTAATTCCCAACAGTGAAGGAAAACGTACCACCCCCTCAGTGGTGGCTTTCGTTGAAAACGGAGAAAGAAAAGTGGGTGACCCTGCCAAAAGACAGGCCATAACCAATCCTACCAAGACCATCTCCTCCATCAAGCGTTTCATGGGAGAAACCTTTGACCGTGTAAGTAAGGAGGTCGGCAGGGTTCCATATAAAGTAGTAAAGGGTGAAAACAACACCCCGCGTGTTCAGATTGATGATCGCAAGTATTCACCCCAGGAAATTTCAGCCATGGTTCTTCAGAAAATGAAGAAGACTGCCGAAGACTACCTGGGACATGAGGTTACCGATGCAGTAGTTACTGTTCCGGCCTATTTCAGCGATTCACAGCGTCAGGCCACAAAAGAAGCCGGTGAGATTGCAGGGCTTAATGTAAAGAGGATCATCAATGAACCAACAGCCGCTTCACTTGCCTACGGGCTTGATAAGAAAACTTCCGATCTTAAAATCGCAGTTTTTGACCTTGGTGGCGGAACCTTTGACATCTCCATCCTCGAGCTGGGTGACGGTGTATTTGAAGTGAAGTCAACAAATGGCGATACCCACCTTGGTGGTGACGATTTCGACCAGGTGATCATCGACTGGCTGGCCGACGAGTTTAAAAAGGACGAAGGACTGGACCTTAAAAAGGATCCCATGGCCCTTCAGCGTCTGAAAGAAGCTGCTGAGAAAGCCAAGATTGAGCTCTCCAGTTCTACCCAGACTGAGATCAACCTTCCTTATATCATGCCTGTGGACGGAGTTCCCAAGCACCTTGTAAAGAGCCTTTCAAGGGCAAAATTTGAGAGTCTGGCCGATTCACTGATCCAGGCTACCATCGCACCCTGTAAAAAGGCTTTGAAAGATTCAGGCTACAGCCGGAGCGACATCAACGAAGTAATTCTCGTAGGTGGATCAACCAGGATTCCTGCCATTCAGAAAGTGGTTCAGGATTTCTTTGGGAAAGCTCCTTCCAAAGGTGTGAATCCTGACGAGGTTGTAGCTGTTGGTGCAGCCATCCAGGGTGGTGTTCTTACCGGTGAGGTAAAAGACGTACTCCTCCTTGATGTGACTCCCCTTTCACTGGGTATAGAAACCATGGGAAGTGTGAATACCAAACTCATAGAATCCAATACCACCATTCCCACAAAGAAAACACAGACCTTTACCACTGCAGCCGACAACCAGCCCTCTGTAGAGATTCATGTGCTTCAGGGAGAACGTGCAATGGCCAAGGACAACAAAACCATTGGTCGTTTCCACCTGGATGGGATTCCACCTTCACAACGGGGTTTACCTCAGATCGAAGTAAGCTTCGACATTGATGCCAACGGCATCCTGAATGTATCCGCCAAGGACAAGGGAACCGGCAAAGAGCAGAGTATCCGCATTGAAGCTTCATCCGGACTTTCAGATGCCGAGATAGAGAAAATGAAGCAGGAGGCCCAGGAAAATGAGGAGGCAGACAAAATTGCCAAGGAGAGGATCGAAAAACTCAACAATGCCGACAGCCTGGTATTCCAGACTGAAAAGCAACTGACCGAGTATGGAGACAAAATCCCTGCCGATAAGAAGGCTACCATCGAAGAGGCCATCTCCAAACTGAAAGAGGCTCATAAGGCTGAAGATTTAGCAGCCATTGATGAGGCCATGGAAGCAGTGAATGCAGCCTGGCAGGCCGCTTCACAGGACATCTACAATGCTCAGCAGGCAGACGGTGATGCCGGACAGCCAGGTGGACAACCAGGAGGCCAGCCAGGAGGCGAAGCTCCCCAGGATGCACCCCAGGGCAAAGGTGATGACGAAGTTACCGATGTAGACTTCGAAGAGGTAAAATAAGCAGGATATCTTCCAGTATATACAGGAGCCGTCTCATATTTATTTATGAGACGGCTTCTTTTCGTTATATTTGACACCTTATGAAAAAGCTTCTGATACTGATTTGCATCTTCGCCGGCCTGGGGGTCCTGAATGGGCAGAACCAGCTGGATGAACAGGGCAGGAAGACCGGTCCGTGGAAGGTGGAATACCCCAATGGAAAAACCCTGTATGAAGGATCTTTCCTGGAGGGAAAACCCGTCGGACCGATGATCCGCTATTACGATTCGGGAGTCATCAGGGCAAAAATGAATTTCGATGCCCAGGGTAATCGCAGTTATGCAGAACTGTATTACAAAGGCGGTAAAAAGGCAGCAGAGGGGGTTTATGTGGGCCAGGATAAGGACTCGGTATGGACCTATTATTCAGAATTTGATGGCACGCTGCGGATGCGTGAAGCCTATGCCGGGGGAAAGCTTCATGGAGCCTCCTACAACTACTATCCTTCAGGAGAGGTTTCAGAAGAGGTCCACTGGGATACTAACAGCCGGGAAGGACCCTGGATTCAGTATTTTGAAGGAGGCGGTATCAGGTTGAAAAGCGCTTATAAAAACAACCTGCTCAATGGATCTCATGAGGTTTACTTCAGCGATAAAGTACTGATTATGAGCGGAAAATATGTAAACGACCATTCTGAAGGCACCTGGAGCTACTTTGATGAGGAAGGAGAATTACTCTATACACTCGAGTACAAAAACGGTCGTCCCGTGGATGAAGAAAAGTATATGAAATTAATGCAGGATACACTTTTAAAATATGATACAATTGAAGCCCCCCAGCCTGTCCAATTCTTTTAGTATGAGGAAATGGATTACAGCTTTTGTCCTGCTAACGGCAACACTGGCTTCCGGGCAGCAAATCGGAGATAGTATTTACTGGGTATATTTTACCGATAAAGCCAACAATGGATATCAATACGATCAGCCCTACGAATTCCTGTCTGAACGATCCGTCCAGCGCAGGGCTTGGCAGGGATTGGGTGTGGGCATGAGCGATGAACCCCTAAGCAGGGCCTACGTGGACACACTGGTGGCTTTGGGCGCAGAGGTCCGGCATGTCTCCCGTTGGCTTAACGGTCTGGCCATGGTTAACGCAGATGAGGATCTGTTTCAAGAGGTCCTGGCCTTACCCTTTGTTGACACCTTTGCCTGGATTCCCGAATCCCAGGCCCTCTGGTTCCCCCCGGCCCCATCCGGAGAACGCTTTGAACCACCCATGGAGTCACCTCCTGAATACAGCTATGGAGTGGCCAAAGAACAAATCCTGCAGGTGGATATGGACCTGCTTCACCGCGAGGGGTATCGCGGACAGGGTGTTTGGGTTGGAGTGCTTGATGCCGGGTTCCGGAATGTGGATTCCCTCCCCTCCTTTGAAAGCATGATCAGTGAGGGACGCTTACTGGGAACACGTAATTTCGTGAACGACAGTTCAGTCTTCCGGCTTGTAAACAGCCATGGTATGATGGTGCTTTCCATTATTGGAGGCGACTGGAACGGGAATATGATGGGGACGGCTCCCGGTGCCAGCTATTTTCTTTGCGCCACCGAAAATGTTCATTCCGAAACCCACCTCGAAGAGATCGCATGGATTGAAGCCGCCGAGTATATGGATAGCCTTGGTTTCGATGTTTTCAACACCTCACTGGGATATTCGGACATGGACAGTACTGAATTTGACTATACCTACAGCGATATGGATGGACATACCATCCTGATGTCCAGGGCAGCATCCATGCTGGCATCCAAGGGGATCATCCTTTGCAACAGCGCAGGAAACGAGGGGAGCAGCTCCTGGTACCGCATCACTGCACCTTCAGACGCAAAGGATATTATCTGCGTTGGAGCGGTTGACAGTTCGGGAAATATTGCGTCTTTCAGCTCAAGGGGACCATCTTTTGACGGAAGGGTTAAACCCGAACTGGTTGCCATGGGCAGGGCGACAGGAATTCAATACATTAACGGGGGACTGGCCCGTGGATCGGGAACTTCCTTTTCATCGCCGGTAATGACAGGATCAGTAGCCTCTCTCTGGCAGGCCTACCCTGACATGCCTGCCAAAGAGCTGATACAGATCATCCGAAATACAGGAGATCGTTTCGACAACCCCGACGCCACTTTCGGATATGGCATCCCCAGCTTTGCCAGGGCATACTGGATCATCAGCTCTGCGAGGCTGAATCATCTCTCCTCCGGCATGAATGTCTATCCCAATCCGGCCTCCCGGCTGGTACACATCGATCTTCCCGGATCTGACCAGGGAGAATACCTGCTCAGCTTCTATGATATGAATGGAAGGCTGCTTGCAAGAGAGCCGACATTCCTGCCCGGTGAACTGGCTCTGCCCGGCGGACTGGCTCCGGGTCTGTATTTGCTTGAGGTGGTCACCAACCACAAGATATACAACACCAGGCTTATAATACAATGACAACAGGCGAACCCACATCGCTCTTACTTTCCCAGCTGCTGGAGCAGGTGGAGGCGACCCTTAAAAAAGAATTCTCCTCCTCTACATGGATCAGGGCTGAGATCCTTGAACTCCAGGTAAACCGGAGGGGACACTGTTACATAGAACTGATTGAAAAAAGCCCGGATGACGATTCCATTCTGGCAAAGGCCCGTGCCACCATCTGGGCCTCCAAGTTCAGCATGCTCAAGCCCTATTTTGAAAGCACCACGGGAATAGCCCTGAAAAGTGGAATCAAGATCCTTTGCAGGGTAAGCATTGGATTTCACAAAGTCTACGGCTTTAGCATTAACATCACCGACATCGACCCTGCATATACCCTTGGCGACCTGGCCAGGAAAAAACAGGAGGTAATCAAACAGCTCAGGGAGGAAGGTGTGATGGATATGAACAGGGAACTCCCCTTTCCTCTTGTTCCTCAGAATATCGCAGTTATATCATCCGAAACAGCTGCCGGCTATGGCGACTTCATAGATTCCATTAAGGCCAATAATCAGCTCTACCACATCCATACCAGCCTGTTCCAGGCAGCGATGCAGGGTGATGAGGCTCCTGGGTCCATCATTTCAGCCCTGGATGAAATCCACGATTCGGGCCTGGCTTTCGATTGTGTGGTGATTATTCGCGGAGGCGGATCAAGGGCCGACCTGGAATGCTTTAATAATTACGAGCTGGCATATTACATCACCCAGTTCCCCCTCCCGGTCCTTACGGGAATCGGACACGAAAGAGACGAATCGGTGGCAGACCTGGTAGCTGCCCAGGCCCTGAAGACTCCCACAGCAGTGGCTGAGTTCCTGGTGGAAAAATTTCTTGCCTTTGATTTCAGGCTCTCCTCTTACAGCGATAAACTATCCTCCCTGGAGGGCAGGACCGGAAAGCTTCAGGAGATGAGAAGGGAGCGTTGGGCGGGTAACCTGGGGCACCTCTCCACAGCCTTTGTCCAGAGGCACAGGGAAAGACTGGACAGATCGGACCTGAGGATCAGCAAGGGAAGCGGCTTCAGGCTTTCAAGGGAAAAAGAGCGCCTGAAGCATCTGGAAGCAAAAAAAGAGCTGGTCGACCCTGTCAACATATTTAAAAGGGGCTACTCCATGACCCTT
>JAOZLK010000249.1 GCA_029934875.1 Bacteroidales bacterium
GAAAAAGCAACACAGTTTACACCCTTGCTTTCTAAATGTTCTCTGATGCCCCTGGCGTCATCCAGTACCGCCACCTGTTCCGAAGGTATTTTTAACTGCTTTTCGGTAAATACATCGAAGGATTGTTCATTGGAAGTCAGTTGCCTGCCGGCTGCATCTTCCACGGTCACCTTCACCACGTATGTGCCCTGCATATTTTGAGTATTCAGGACTTCATTGTAAAGTTGAGATACACCATTTTTCAGCTGGCCTGTAAAGGTTTTAGAGTGTACTTCTCTTCCATTTTCCCTTTCAATTCCAAGCCTCACATTTACCCTGCTATCGGCAAATTCATTGATCCCTGTGATTTGGATTGTCCCGCCTTTTTGAGCATGCATATTACGGGGCAGGACGCGAATGGATACAATCTGAGGCTGGTTGGCTTCCCTGGTCATCTCGTAGGCATGGGTTTTGGGATTTCTCCACAAATCAAGTATCGATGCACCCAGGATCCAGTCACCATCTGTCAGGGCATGGATACAATAACCACTGATGTCGGGATTCGCACGCGTCGCTTCTATCATTCGCTTATTGGCGATACCATGTATCTTTTGCTCTTCAAGACAATACTTTTGCAGATCGGGATACACCTTATCAAAACCTGTTAGCTTAAAAGCTCCGCGCAATTGTTCTTCCAGCCGGTGGTGTGATACTGCAGCCGGTACAAGAGGATTAGCTTCCCTGAATGCTTTGTTGTTGGCCACGATGTCGGGCCAGCTGGCGTATCCCAGCTCCGACAGAAAGGACATTAAACCGGGCTGTACATTGCGCCCAGGCATTCTCAGCCCCTTAAGCCCCATTGCTTCCTGCTCTTCCAGGGTTTTTCCGATGATCAGGCAACGGTCATAATGCACCTGGTTTACCTGGCCACCGGTATAGGTGTGAATATCATTGATCCGCAAAGGATTATCCTGATAAGGAAGATACATATTTGCTCCTTTTGTGCCGCCCGACTCATCAAGGATCAGCCGGCTGGGATCCAATTCCTGAGCCAGTACAGACATGGAATGCATCATCTGCTGCAATACAGGACGGTTGGCTTCATTAAACAATTCCCACTGCACCACACAGGTCCTGTTCCGGTCGCGCAAAATCGATTCGCGTAGCTCCAGTTCCACCCATTTGGCCAGGTAGGGTGTCGACACCGGGCGGTGCATGCATTCCACCACAAGACTACCGACCGTCATCATGCCGATACTGTCGCACAGGTCCAGCCACATCTTTGGAGGAGGCTTTCGCCAGGGACGGATCATATTAAAACCAGCCTCTTTGGCCAGCAAAATCTCTTTGATGGCCATCTCTTTGCTGTCGGGGTAGGCAATGCGTGTGGGGTATAAACCTTCAAAGAAGGTGGCCTTCAGGTAAACAGGCCCATCATTCAAATAGAACCTGTTGTCCCGGATGGTAAACTCCCGCATCCCGAATTTGTGATCCCAGGAATCTGATAGCTCTCCATCATAGTTCACCTCCACACTGGCCCGGTACAGGCTTGGCTTGTCCAAACTCCAGTATTGTGCCTGTGGGATCTCAACTATCCACTGCTCCTTATTTGAGCCCGGGGAAAGCTCCAGTTCTAACCTTTTCTGTGCCACGGTTTCCCCGTCGGGAGATGTAATCCTCAAACTAAGATCTGCCGTGGTGGTATGGATGGCATTGCTTTTTATATCCAGTGTAAAACCCGCTGTCTTTTTTCTTATATCTGTTTCGATAAAGACATCATCTATGCCGACCAGACCGGTAGCACTTACGCTGACAGCTTGCCAGATTCCACCGGCTATGCCGCCTCGCCACTGCGGTGTTTCCTGTCGCCCCATATTGTCCACCACTTTATCCGTCAGTATAATGGGTCCGACCACACGCATGGTCAGCACATTCTCCTCCCCGAATTTCACCGACCTGTCAATTCTAAAACTAAAGGGTGTAAATCCACCTTCGTGATAATCGATCACATGGTTATTTATCCACAGCTCTGCCTTATAATTGACTGCGTCAAAATTGACATATACCAACTTTCCTTCCCAGCTGGCGGGGATTGTGAATTTTTTACGGTAGTAGGCTACGCCTTCATAATCCTGCTCTATCTCTTCCCAGCAGGAAGGAATGGTAATAGCTCGTTTTCCAGTATGCCGCTCAAAGCCCCGGTCAGTATGCAAGCTTTGAGAACGTCCTTCATTATGAGGATCGAATATGATTTCCCATGGCCCGTCGAGGCTGAATTCTGTTTTTATTCCCTGTGCACTTACAGATAAAGCGAAACAGAACAAAAGTGCTGATAGTGCTGGCTTCAATCTCATTTTCTGATCATCTTTAAGATTTTATTCTTTAAATCCTTCTTTGATTCAAGGTAGGCTTCCTCCTTAGCTAAATTAATCCATTCATTGGGATCATTATCAAGCTTATATAATTCTTCCTGTCCATCGGGATACATAATGAAGCGATAGTTCTTCGTCCGGTATGAAAATGTTTGCTTTGCAAGCTCGTAATCCACCACATCGGTGGCAATGGCAGTTAAGGCGCCGTCAGGTCCCTCCCAGTGATCAGGATCAGGATCTTCCATGAAGGGTTTTAAACTGAATCCACCCAGGGGAAAGCCTGAACTGTTTTTTACATTGTCTCCAGCCAGAGAGCAAATATCTGTTAATGTAGGGTATATATCAACGAGCGATACCGGATGATCAATGATAGTACCGGGCTTCATTCCCGGAGCTTTCAATATAAATGGGATACGGGTGCTGTTACTCCAGGGCGAGTTTTTAAACAGGTACTGCTTTTGTCCCATTTGCCAGCCATGATCACTGGTCAGTATCACAATCGTATTCTCCTTAAACCTGCTGCCGTTCAGTGCATCGAGTACAAGCCCGACCTGTTCGTCCACAAATGCCACACAGGCCAGGTAAGCTTGCAGAAAATGCTTCAGACCCTCCTCTTCATTGCCATTGTACGATGCTGTTAACATTTTTGAATATGCCCGTCCTTTTGAAGTATTGGTGTACCACTTATCATCTTCAGTACGTGCAAGAGGATAATTTTCATGGTAGTAGGTGTCGTTCACATCACCCTCCCTTATTACTTGCAGTTGAAGATTCTCCAAAGGAAACATATCAAAAAACCTGAGGGGAGCATACAGAGGGGTGTGTGGCCGAACAAAGCCCACTCCCATAAAAAATGGTCGATCGCCACTTCCGGCATCCATAGCCCTGATTTTATTTACAGCCCACTCTGCATGCAGTTCATCGGGTGTTAAATCCCTGTTATCTTCGTCCACATACTTAAAAGGAAGTCCTTCTCTCCCGGAATACACCCAGCCGGGGTTTTCACCTTTCACATCACCTGCAGAAAACTCCGGAACATCTGATAATGGAGCATAGGATCCGTCAATATCACCGATGCTTCTAAATGGCAAAGGAACCGAAGGGTGCCCCACCTGGCTTTCGCCATTGTATGCAAAAGGCCCGTAATTATTTACATCAACGCCCCATTCATCCCAGAGTTCCGGATGCTTTGAATGCAGCAGTTTTCCGCTCCCCAACACATAGTAGCCATTCCCGGAGAAGAGCTCCATCAATGTCTTATTGTTTTTATAGAGTGCTTGAGTGGTGGATCGATCTGGACCAAAATTAAGCGATTGGTGCGGATAGACTCCTGTAAACAGACTGTTCCTGGATGGATTGCAAAGCCCGATGTTGCAGTGTGCATTTGTGAATCTCACACCGGAATGAGCAAGCCTGTCAATGTTCGGGGTATAAGCCTGGGGGTGTCCTCCAAAACTACCGGGGTAATCGTTCAGATCGTCAATCACGATCAGGATGACATTGGGTTTTTGCCCGGTATTCCTGCATTGTATATCAGCTAATCCTAATATGGCAAATGCGGCTATGAATCCAATCTTGTAATGCATGATTCAAAGTGTGGCTTCATTTTATCTCCTGATAAAAACTGAACCGTAATTGTTGTTCCCCTCCGTAATTTGCATGGTGTATACACCCGGCTTCAGTGAGGAAATATTGATCACAGAAGTTTGAAAGATGTTTTGCCTCTGGCATATTTTCCCGGCCATATCCGTGATGGTCAGCGCAGCATTTTTTTCAAAAGCTTCTGCTCCTTCAATATTCAGTATATCCTCTGCCGGATTTGGATAGACCTTTATCTCTTTACTCCCTGTCTGACGATTTACGGCAGTATTGCCTGCATCATCGTTCAAAGCCATGCGGAGTATGGTAATTGAAAGTGGGGGAAGGCTTGTCTCCACAGAGTGTTCATCCATTGTTCCCTCGCTGTCCTGCATAAACTCAACATTTGCATCATACTCACTTTTACCCGCAAATACCCATCTTTCAAAGTTCTTGAAGCTGCCTGTATTTTGAGTCGATACCCGGATGTTTTTGGGAACACTGTTTTTGTTCAGGGCATATACCACCATCAGGCTGTCGTTGTCTGAAATCGTGGAATAGCTAACGATCCCGGAGCCAGATAATTTGCCAATATAATCCTCTTGTATATGCTTATTGATAGCCGAAAGAATGTCGGCCTGCATGTGGTTCTTGTTGGCTGAGTCGTTTGAAAAAAGTGTAGCCAGGGGGGAATCACCATCTTCCCCGTTCCATGGGGTGTGGGTACCCCAGTAGAAGGTGTTCTTTACATTGGAGGTGATTATCATCTCCATCTGCATTTCGAACAGAACCAGCCCTTTGTAGAGATTAAAAACCTGCGGATCGGGATATCTTCCGCCTGTGATACCGGTCTCAGTTACAAAAATTTCAAGACCTGGTTTCGAGGATGCCCGGACATATGCCAGGTTATCTGTGATATGCCGTATTAGTTCTTTTCCATAATCCTTCCAGGCATCGTAGCCTTCCGATTCGCTTCCTCCAAACCAGAGGTACTGATGACAGGTAATAAACTCCACATACTCCGGGCAATAGCGAAGCATCTCATCGTTCCACCTGTTTAACAGGCCGGGAGCTGTTTTTATGGTCGGGTCAACCTCAAGCATGGCCATGGCCATTCTTTTGTAGTCTGTTTTAAAGGCAGCCTGGGGATAAATATCACTATGGTGGTCCTGCTCGTTACCCAGCTGCCAGTATTTGATTCCATAGCCCTTTGTAATGTTTGCATAGCGTACCCACTCCCTGGCATAATAGATCAGGGTATCAATGGTGATCTCATCATCAGGCTTAAAAACATGCGACATGATGTTGACACAAACCACCGGTTCGGCTCCTATTTTCCGACAGAGTGCGACATATTCGTCAAAACCCAGGTCTTTTTTGAAAAAACCCTGCTCATCCACAGCCCAATCCCAGCCTCCGGGAGCTCTGCCAGGAACCGCAACACAGGGTTCCGGGCCATCAACAAGGTTGCTGGGATCTTTTGTCCACAGGTAATTGTTTGAGAGTGCACCGTAAGGAAAACGAAGTGCACCTGCTCCCATCTCAGACAGTGCGGTCTCCATAGATCGATTGCGTGGACGCTCAATGTCAGAGTCAGTAAGCCAGCATACCACCGCTCCGGCCGGATTCTCGATTCCGGTTTTGTAGGAGTACTCTGCATTTACAGTGAACTCCACAGGGGTGTTGTCCACAATGGTGACTTCCATCTGCTCTTTCAACTCAGGATTTCCCCTGGAGGTGGCTGTAACTGTAACCATTCCCACAGCCTTTGCGGTAAACAGGCCATCCTGGCTTATGGAAGCCAGATCGGGAGCACTGACACTCCAGCTAAGCGTTGTATCAGTGGCATTCTTAGGAAGTACGTTGGTGGTGAATTGGAGTTGTTCCCCGGCAAACAGGCTGGGAAAGTCTGTGGGCAGGGAGATGTTAATTGACTGAAGGTCTATAAGATCAGTCACATTAAACTGGATGGTGTCTGCTAATTCGGCATTCACCGGGTTTGCAGCCCATAAGCTGACCATCCCGAGGCTAGTGGCCAAAAGCGTGTCGCCCTTAAGTTGAGCCTGTGCTTCCGAAGCAGGATCGATGCTAAGGGTATAACTTTCAGTCGTATAGGCAGGAAGTGCCGCTACCGCGATACGGACGGGCCTGTTTATGACAAGGCCAGTGTCGGAATTCAGAATGGAAAGTCCGGTCATGGGAGCCTGGGCGATATGCTCGTATGCACCTATATCCGGTATGGAACGGGGTGCCTGGCGTACATCATCGGATGTGGCACTGCTACCGGCTCTGTCCTTCACCAGGAGACTGTTTTCATCAATGGCATGTGTAAGAACTCCTGAGCCACCATCGGCAAGTGGCTGCAGGGCGATGGAATCCACAAAAGCACTCAATGTATCCGCGTCGGAGCTGGAATTAAAAACGGTGTTTTCTCCAAAATCGATATACCCGTCCCAGGCCATGCTGATGACATTGTAATCGATATCCGATTGGGCAGGGAAAACAGTGGCATAATTGGCCCCAATATCCGGGATCCCGTTTGCCGCAACAATATTATTGGTAAACACCTTTACCAGTGCATCCGATGAATTTATGTGCAGCCCTTTGCCTTTCGCCGGAGCACTGTTAAATGCGATCGTACTGTTCCTGAGCTCAAGGGTGCCATAAGTGATGCACATGGCTCCACCCATGGAATTACCGCCGGTACTATTATTGTGGCTCAGTGTCGAATTGCTGATCACAACTTCGCATAGACTTTCGAGACTGCGTGATGCATAAATCCCGGCTCCGAAAGAAGGGCTTTCATTGTATGCCACACA
>JAOZLK010000250.1 GCA_029934875.1 Bacteroidales bacterium
TAGTTTTTTCAACTGCGGCATCGAGTACTCGTACGGAGGCAGCCCAGATATCAGGTCCGATTCCGTCTCCCTCAATATAGGGTACAATTGGAAAATCAGGCACCTGAATTTCTCCATAATTATTGACAATCTTTTCTCCAGTCAATTTTCCTATATGAATTATGTTTAACCCTTGTATTTACAATTTAATCAAGAGCAAGTTCAATCATCGAAATCAAGTCCGAACCTGGATTTCAATTGACCGACCTCCGGATTCTTTTTCATCATAAATTCCAACCTGTCCTGATCGGTATAAATCCTCTTTTTTTCAGAGGCCTGTTCCATAACCTCAGTGATGATTTCGATAACAGCCATGCCGGTGGCCTCCCTGATATACGAGCTTAGATCACCTCTGATATTCTTTTGAAAATTATCCTTCTGTGCCTCCGTGTTAAGTAGCACACGTATGACGCCTTCGGCACTCACCACAGGTTTTTGATTCTGTAAGGTACTGAAAACCCGCGGGTTCGTCTTTTCGACGGAGGCGGCGTAGGCCTTCCAGGCATTCAGTATCAGGTCAGGATCGGGAGGGACTTGTTCTGCCTGCTTTTCCCCGGGTATAATACTTGCAACTTCTTCTTTCTTTTCGACGGCCTGAGGTTTAGGTGCACTGGGCTCTACATAATCCTGCTTCAGTGAATCCTTAATTGAGATGGAAGGTTTCCAGACAGTATGGTTGTTACCATTTCTATATCCATTCTCTTCCGGGGTTTTAGTATCGGACTTCGCCGCCGCTTGTTTGGGATTTTCAACGGGTTTGGCAGAAACTGGAGCAGCTTCGACAGCAGCGGCAGGCACTACCGATGCTGCGGGAACTACGGGAGCAGCCTCAGGGGCGGAGGAAGTTTGATCCGGGCTTGATTCAGTTAGTTGTTTTTTTTTTTGACCACCGTTAAGGTTAGCCAATTTTACCAGAGCCAGTTCAACCGTCAATCGTTGATTCCTGCTGGTCCTGAACTGAATATCCGCCTGATTGCAGATATCCAGACCTTCATAGAGAAAGGAGAGTGAAACCTGCTGCGATTGAGAGAGGTATTTTTCCCGGATTCCTGCCCCTACCTCCATCAACTGAACAGTAGCAGGATCTTTACAAACCATCAGGTCGCGAAGATGCGCAGCATAGCCATTAATGAAGTTTCTGGCATCGAAGCCTTTTCCAAGCACCTCATTAAAGAGAAGCAACATGGAGGGAGCATCTCCTTCGAGCGCACTGAAAGTGAGCCTGAAGAAGTATTCATAGTCCAGAATATTCAAATTCTTAATTACATTCTGATAACTAATCGTATCGCCTGAGAAGCTGACAACCTGGTCAAATATAGACAACGCATCGCGCATAGCCCCATCCGCTTTCTGAGCAATTACATGCAATGCATCCTCCTCGAAAGCAAGGGATTCCTTCTCGGCAATGGATTTGAGGTAAGTCACAGCATCCTCCACGCCAATCCTGTTGAAATCAAAAATCTGGCACCTGGAGAGGATGGTGGGAATAATCTTATGTTTTTCGGTAGTAGCCAGGATAAATACTGCATGAGCAGGTGGCTCCTCAAGGGTTTTTAAGAAGGCATTGAAAGCCTGCTGAGATAACATATGTACCTCATCTATGATATAGATACTATATGAACCGATCTGAGGAGGTATCCTTACTTGCTCGTTGAGCAAGCGGATATCATCTACCGAATTATTTGATGCAGCATCTAGTTCATGAATGCTATAGGATCGGTTTTCATTAAAGGATATGCAGGATTCACAGGTATTACACGCCTCCCCTGTTTCGGTGATATTGAAACAGTTAATTGTTCTTGCAAAAATCCGCGCACAGGTTGTTTTTCCCACTCCCCTGGGTCCGCTGAAAAGATAGGCGTGTCCAAGGTGCTGATTCAGGATGGAATTCTTCAGAGTTGTGGAAATTGCAGATTGTCCAACTACATCACTAAATGTAGTGGGCCGGTATTTGCGTGCAGATACAATAAATTTATCCATTGGAGCGGCTAAGATAGCAAGATTGAATCAATAGTCCATCCTTATATATAAAGCCTTTATGGCCTATTATTAATAAAGTGATGCAATAATAGACAGAATGAAGGAAAAAGGGGGATCTTTCTTGCCTCGTAATCAAAAAGTTTCTACTTTTGCAGTCGATTTTTTATTAACTAAATATTTATTCATGTTAAACCAATACGAGACCGTTTTCATTGCTACTCCCGTTTTGTCTGAAAGCCAGATGAAGGAAGCGGTCAGCAAATTCAAGAAAGTGATCACCAATAACAAAGGTGAGATCGTCTATGAAGAGGACTGGGGCCTGAAAAAACTGGCCTATCCCATCCAGAAAAAATCCACAGGATTTTACCACCTGATCGAGTTCAAAGCTGAGCCTGACACCATTGCCTTACTCGAAACCGAGTTTCGCAGAGACGAGCGTATCCTCCGTTTTCTAACCATGAAGATGGAAAAATATGCTGTGGTATATGCAGAGAAAAAAAGAGCGAGGAAAGCAGCAGATCAAAAAAAGGAGGCAGTATAATGGCACAAGACAATTCAGAAATCAGATATTTAACTCCACCAACGGTAGAGGTAAAAAAGAAAAAGTATTGCAGGTTCTTAAAGAACCGCATCAAGTACATCGACTATAAGGATCCGGAATTCCTTAAGAAGTTTCTCAATGAGCAGGGGAAGATTTTACCCAGGCGACTTACCGGAACATCACTTAAGTTCCAGAGAAAAGTATCAGTGGCCATCAAACGTGCTCGCCACCTGGCTCTTCTGCCCTATGTAACTGACATGTTAAAGTAAAGGAGGACAAAAAATGAATGTGATCTTAAAACAAGACATGGGAAATCTGGGACATAAGGACGACATCGTGCTCGTTAAGGATGGATACGCCCGAAATTACCTTATTCCCAAAGGTATAGCTATAAATGCCACAGCGCAGGCTAAGAAGGTACATGAGGAGATTCTCCGTCAGCGTGCCCACAAAGAAGCTCAATTGAAAAAAGAGGCTGAGAAGATGGCTGAGGATATGAAGGATATATTTCTTTCTATTGGAGCCAAGACCAGCACCAAGGGCAAGATCTTTGGATCGGTTAATACCATCCAGCTTGCCGAGGCTCTTAAGGGTAAAGGCTTCGATATTGAGCGTAAAAATATTTCCATAAAAGAAGACCTGATCAAAGAGATAGGTAGCTATTCAGCGACTGTCAAATTGCACAGGGAAGTAGTTGTGGATATTCCCTTCGATATTGTATCCGAATAGATACACTATTATATATATATGAGGAGAGTGCATCGAAAGGTGCACTCTTTTTTTATACCCGGTCGTTGCTGGAGAGGGTATGTATAGCTCCGAAGCCTGTAAAATGCCGAAGGCAGTTTAGCTGAGCTGAAGGTTGGATCAGGCGCATTACCCAGTATTCATAGGGTTTGCGCCTATTTCTATTGCAGCCTGCTGAAACAATTCTTCAGTTTACTTCCCCTGATTCCTGTATTTACACCGTAGCCCGCCTTCAGAGGTGATTAGCCTAATCTATGATCCCATAAGATTTACCGACTTTGAAGTTTTATTTTGCAATTCTTCGAAAGTCCTTCTACATTGATTAAATTTGGATTGATTTAAAATAGCATTCAACCTACAAAAAAGATACAATGGCAAAAATTACCTGGACGCATACAGATGAGGCACCAGCCCTGGCAACATTGGCTTTACTTCCTGTTCTGAAGTCTTTTACCAAAGAGACAGATATTAAGATAGAACTGGCAGACATATCCCTGGCTGGAAGAATCATTGCTAACTTTCAGGAGAAGCTGAACGAAGATCAAAAAGTCCCTGACTACCTGAGAAAACTTGGTGATATGACTCAGGAAACTGATACAATTATCGTGAAGTTACCCAACATAAGCGCTTCTTTGCCACAGCTTCAGGAAGCTATAAAGGAATTAAATGAACAGGGATACGATATTCCATCCTATCCCGAAGAGCCAAAAACAGACGAAGAAAGAGCACTTCAAAAGCGATTTTCTTCTATCCTTGGCTCAGCTGTTAACCCTGTGCTCCGTGAAGGAAATTCAGATCGGCGAGCTGCCTCTGCGGTGAAGAATTTTGCCCAGAAGAATCCTCATCGAATGATGAAACCATGGCCGGAATCCGATTCAAAGTCACGTGTTGCTCATATGAGTAGTAACGACTTTTATGAGCATGAAACTTCAATGACGATGGACAAGGCCTGCAACGTGAAAATTGAATTTGTAGATGAAGCTGGCAATGTAACGCTCCTCAAAGACAGCATTTCCCTCCTTGCAGGAGAGCTTATTGACACGTCGCATATGAATGTCGAAGCATTGCGTGAATTCTTTGCCGAGCAGATCGAAGAAGCAAAAAAAGATCAGGTACTTCTCTCTCTTCATCTTAAGGCTACCATGATGAAAGTCTCTGATCCTATCATGTTCGGTCACGCTGTGTCTGTATATTTCAGAGATGCGCTTGATAAACATGCTGTTGCCTTAAAGGAAATTGGTGCAAATGTCAATAACGGACTCTCTGATGTCCTGGAAAAACTAAACAAATTGCCAGAAGATAAGAAATCAGAAATCAGTGCAGACATTCAATCAGTGTATGAGAGTCAACCTGCCCTGGCCATGGTAGATTCTCGTAAAGGAATTACCAATCTTCATGTGCCCAATAACGTTATTGTCGATGCTTCCATGCCCAACATCATCCGTGACGGTGGCAGAATGTGGAACAACGACGATCAGCTACAAGATTGTATTGCAATGATTCCAGACCGTAGCTATGCATCAATGTATGGTGAAATATTGGAAGATGCTAAAGAGAAAGGACAGTTTGATCCAAGCACTATGGGAAGTGTATCAAACGTTGGATTGATGGCGAAAAAAGCAGAAGAATACGGTTCTCATGACAAAACATTTGAAGCCCAGACTTCAGGAGCCTTTCGCGTGGTCGATGAAACAGGCACTACATTACTCAGTCAAAAGGTAGAAAACGGTGATATTTTCCGCATGTGTCAGACGAAAGATGTGGCAATTCATGATTGGGTTAAACTGGCAGTAAACAGATGCAGAATAAGTGGCAGTCCGATAGTATTCTGGCTCGATGAAAATCGCGCGCATGATAATGAGATCATCAATAAAGTGAAGACTTATCTGACTGATTACAACACCGACGGCCTCGAAATTCTTATCAAATCTCCAGTGGAAGCTATGAGATATACACTTAAAAGAGTTCGCAAAGGAGAGGATACGATCTCAGCGACGGGAAACGTGCTCAGAGATTATTTGACTGACCTTTTCCCAATTCTTGAGCTGGGGACCAGCGCACGTATGCTTTCGATCGTTCCCTTGCTGAATGGTGGAGGATTATTTGAAACCGGTGCCGGAGGATCAGCTCCAAAGCATGTGGATCAACTTGTCGGCGAAGGTCACCTTAGGTGGGATTCCCTGGGTGAATATTGCGCGCTTGTACCTGCTTTCGAAATGATTGTTGAACAGTCTGGAGATAAAAAGGCTGCTATCCTCGCAGAAACGCTGGATCAGGCGATTTCCCAATATCTGGAAAACGGGAAGCTTCCTGGCCGAAAAGTAAACGAACTGGATAACCGGGGTAGCACCTACTATCTGACTCTTTACTGGGCACAAGCCCTGGCGTCTCAGGATAATGATGCATCTATGAAAGCTCGATTTATCAAACTGGCGGATGAACTCGTTAAAAACGAGGAAATCATCAATGAAGAGCTCTTGGCAGTTCAGAATCAGTCCGTTGATCTTGGAGGTTATTTTAACCCGGATAATGAAAAAGCAACGCGGGTAATGCGACCAAGTGCTATCTTAAATAAGATCATCGATAAGTTCTAAATTCTTTTATGATTTTTGGGTGGCTCAGTTTAAGCGGAATTTGCAATTCAGGACAATAATCAAGCTTGATATTTAGCTGAGCTCGCAAGCTCGGTTTAGCTTCCGCTGAGCTCGCAGGCTCGGTTAAGCGAGGAGATATATTATACCCTTAACGGAATAATTAAAGGCAGAGTCAAGTGGAAACCTTATTCGAAAACACGTCGTCGCTGAAAACGAAGGATGTTACAGGATTTTGGGGTCTTAAATATCCCGTACAGCGATGCATTCAATTTCAATAAGGGCTGCCAATGGGAGCTCTTTCACTGCAAATGCGGCCCTTGCAGGCTGGTTTTCGGGGTAATACTCTCCGTATACCTGGTTCATAGCCTGAAAATTGGCCATGTCAGAGAGCAGACATGTTGATTTCACGACATTTGAGTAAGAACAGGAGGCTGCCTCCAGAACTTTTCCAATGTTCTTCATCACCTGCCGGGTCTGCTCCTTAATTCCACCCTCCACAAGCTTGCCACTTGCGGGGTCGATTGGTATTTGTCCGGAAAGATAAATGCTGCCATTGACTTCAACAGCCTGTGAATAGGGTCCCACTGCTACAGGGGCATCTGCTGTGTGAATAATTCGTTTCATATTTCGTTTTTTAGAAATTATCCTGCCAGGACTTCCTCTTGTTGTATTTAAGGTCCTTAAGGATGGAAGACTTGGCGTTGATCTGGAAATTATAGGATTTATAGTTACCGAAGGGCACGACCGATATACGCATCTCCCAGCAATGTAAGTCCCTGTAAATACTCAGATTAGTCGTGGTAAATTGCA
>JAOZLK010000251.1 GCA_029934875.1 Bacteroidales bacterium
TCGCCTGCAGCTGTACCTCTACATCGATTTATGGTATTCTTTCTTTTAAAATAGAGAAAGCGCAATTTATTGAGCAGGTGCAGTTTTCCGTTCAGATGTTTGAAAATCTGGTTGGCATCGGGCAGGAACATAAAGAAGGCAATGGGTTTACCTTCGAAATATGCATACCAGATCAGTTCCGGATCCATTATGTCCTTGACCTTACGTAGCTCGTCGTGCAGGGATCCGGGATCCATCGGGATGAAATCCTTCCTGAGGGGCCCCCAGGCCTTGTTGTAGATAGAAATGGTGTCTTCCACAAACTGTTCACTCAATTTTGGCTCAAAATGCTTGTAAGAATATCCCTTTCGTTTGTTAATCCATTCCGCAATTTTCCAGAATCTTTCAGGGAAAGGTTTGTCCAGGTCGAGTTGAAAACTAAACTGTTTGTAATATAATTTGAAACCGTAATTTTCGAAGAGCTCACTGTAATACGGGAGATTGTAAGTCATGCCGAGAACCGGCGGCAAAAAGCCGTGAACCAGGCAACCCCAGTTGGTATCATTCTCTCCAAAATTTGTGGGGCCCGTCATAGCCTCATAGCCGTGTTCAGCAAGCCAGTTTTTAGCTGTATCAAAGAGCAGCTTCGCCACTTCAGGGTCATTGATCGCTTCAAAGAATCCGCAGCCTCCACTCTTAACTTCATCAGAGCTGTCCTTATCCCGGTCATAAAAAGCAGCGATACGCCCAAGTACCTGCTTATTGTCGTCCAGGGCGATCCACCGGACTGCATCCCCATGTTTATAATATGAATTGGCCTGCCGGTCAAAAGCCTTCCTGATCTCTGTATCAAAGGGGACGACAAAATTGGGATCATCCCTGTAAAGCTTACGGGGCAGCCTTAAAAAGGATCTTTCACTGCTTCTGTCGTTTACCGGGACAATTTCAATCATAGTTCAAACCAGCCTTCCATCATCTTATCTTCGATGGGATGATCGACCTGCGAGTGATGAATGAATTCATTCTTTTTGGGCAAATAAACATAGTCTTCTGCCCACTCCAGGTGATGCAGTGCAATTTCTTCTATGGCATGCAGAATCTGCCTCACCTCATCATCGGTCATGGTTGGATGAAGCGACCATCTTACCCATCCCGGCTTTTCCGTGAGGTCTCCGTCATTGATTTTCTCAGTAATCTTCTCTGACTGGTCATAGGATACTTCCAGGAGGAAGTGTCCGTAGGTTCCGGCACAGGCACAGCCTCCCCGGGTCTGGATGCCGAAACGGTCGTTCAGCAACTTAACGAAAAGGTTGAAGTGAATGTCAGGATGGTATAATGACAAAACCCCGAGGCGGTCATCCACGTTGTTAGCCAGTATTTCAATCCCCTGGATGGCTCGCAGTCCGGGCAGGGCGATTTCCAGAAGCTCTTCCTCTCGTGCCAGGATCTTTTCCACCCCCATTTGCTCTTTTAGCTTAATGGCCAGGGATGCCTTGATGGACTGTAGAAAACCGGGAGTCCCCCCGTCTTCCCTAACCTCGATATCGTCTACATATTTGTACCTTCCCCAGGGATTTGTCCAATCGACAGTGCCTCCTCCCGGGTTGTCAGGTACCTCGGCTGTGTACATCGCTTTGTCGAAAATCAGAACACCGGATGAACCAGGTCCGCCCAGGAATTTATGGGGGGAGAAGAAGATAGCATCCAGCTTCTCCATGGGATCTTCAGGGTGCATGTCCATTTTCATATAGGGAGCACTTGCAGCAAAATCGATGAAAACCACCCCTCCGAATTCGTGCATAATCCGCGCCAGTTCGGAATAGGGCGTATTGACCCCGGTTACATTTGAACATGCAGTGAAGGACCCGATTTTAAATTTTCGATCCTTATATAGTTCAAGCTTCCTCCTAAGGTCATCCAGGTCCACCCGCAGGTTTTTAGTGGGCTCAAGCATCACCACATCGGCCAGGGTCTCGAACCATGAGGTGTGGTTTGAGTGATGTTCCATGTGCGTGAGAAATACCACCGGACGATCCGACTGCTTGACACAATCATTGCTTCCTCCACAACCCTTCAGGCTGAGAATCCTCATGAGCTTATTAATCACCGCCGTCATTCCGTAACCAGCTGTTAGGATCACATCATTGGGACCCGCATTCACATGCTGCTTGATTAGCTTGTGTGAGCGGTGGTAGGCCCTGGTCATCATCGTACCGGTAAGGGTGGTCTCCGTGTGAGTGTTGGCCACAAAGGGCCCAAACTCATTCATCAGCTTCTTTTCAATGGGTTCGTAGAGCCTTCCGCTTGCGATCCAATCTGCATAGATGATCCGCCTGGTACCGTAGGGTGACTCGAAGGAAGCATCCTTTCCGATGACATTCTCTCTGAACGGTTTGAAATACTTCTCTAATTCGCTCACATTATTTGTGTTAGATATTTGCTTTGTAAACCTAAGCAACTTTTTTCTTAATCCCTCCCTGCAAACCTGGAAAGCAGCCTCAGGAATTCAATGTAAAGCCAAACCAGGGTTACAATCAGACCGAATGCACCATACCACTCCATGTACTTGGGAGCACCCATCTGCGATCCTTTTTCAATAAAATCGAAGTCCATAATCAGGTTCAAAGCTGCAATCACAATAATGACCAGGCTGATGAGGATTCCAAGAGGACCCGATGAATGCATAAAGCCCATGGGCATGCCAAACAGGCTCATGATCCAGCTGATCATATAGGCAAAGAAAACTGCACCCGTGGCCATCATAACGCCCCTTCTGAATTTTGGTGTTGCCCTGATGGTGCCTGACCTGTACAGAAACAGCATGGTAAAGAGTGTCCCGATTGTTAGAAGTACAGCCTGGAATGCAACTCCTGGGTACCGGGCATTAATAACTGCACTGATGGCTCCCAGGAACATTCCCTCCAGTATGGCATAAACCGGGGCTGTATATGGGGATGATTTCGGACTGAAAACTGTGACCAAGGCCATAATAAAGCCTCCGATTCCACCTACAATTGCCAGCGTACCTACCCGGCCCGGATCATCACCAAGCACCAAATTCCATGTATAGGATGCCGATGCAATTACCAGTAGCAGCATCAGTCCAATTTTATTTATCGTTCCGTTAATGGTCATTACATTATCAGAAAGAGCACTGCCTGCCTTTTCGTATATCCTTCCAGTCATCACAGGATTTGATGATCTCATCGCTCTCATATCTCTAAAATTTGCTCAAATATATATTATTTACGTCTATTGCTGTGATCAAAAGGCATGCCATGCAATAGGCAGTACAGAAGCATGACACAATTGCAGTTTAATTCTTACTTTTGGACATGTTTCAGGCCCTTCGCAAAATCTGGCAAAAGGAGTTTTTCAAAAATGTAGCCACCCTGATTTCAGGGACCACCCTGGCACAGGCCTTTTCCGTGTTAATCTACATTGTCCTGAGCCGGATTTATACGGATGAAGATTTTGGAATCTTTGGCCTGTATATGAATATCCTGAATATTACCATTATTTTCTCCACCGCAAAGTATGAATTAGCCATTCTCCTGCCGAAAAGTGATCGCGAGTCTGTCAATCTGCTGGGACTCTCGGGCTTGGTAAGCATTGGTGTCAGCTTACTTCTGCTAATCACGGTTTTATTATTCAATAAGCAAATTTGCGGATTGCTGGGGAGCGAGGAAATTTCTCCTTGGCTTTACTACATCCCCCTCTCAACCTTGTTGGTGGGACTCTTCCAGTCGTTCCGAAACTACTCCAACAGGGAGAAGCGCTATAAGCTTATTGCCGGGGCAAATATCGCCCAGAGCCTTGGGAACTCCTTACTTAAGGTTATACTCGGATTGGTAATTATTGGTGCAGCCGGTTTGATTTTTGGTGTGGTCTTCGGCCAAGTGGTGGGCTTCCTGATCTTTTTTGCTGTGCATATTAAGATAAACAAGCACAAATGGAGCTGGTTGAGCCTGGCAGAAATGAAGCGACTGGCGAAAGAGTACAGCCTTTTTCCGCGTTACAACATGTGGCAGGGACTGGTGAATAATCTCTCAGGCGCCCTGCCGGTGTTTATATTCAGCTCCTATTTTTCACTGGCCATTGCCGGAATATATACCTTCGGTTATATGTTGATTTACCGGCCCGTAAACCTGGTGGCAGGTGCTTTTTACCAGGTATTGTATCAGCGCTTTTCTGAAAAATTGAATCATGGCCAATCCTTCCTGTCAGAATTACAATTATTCCTCAGGCAAGCCATATTGTGGCTCCTGATTCCCTTTGTCATATTTGGCATATTTGCCCCCGATATTTTTGGCTTTATATTTGAAAAAGCAGAGGCCGGTCGATATGCCCAACTCATGTTGCCCTGGATCTTTATGGTGAGCCTGACCATGCCGCTCTCCTTTATCCCGGATTTATACAAGCAACAGAGGAAGGCCATGCTCATTGACAGCGTAAGGTTGGTGGGGCGGGTGGCAGCTCTGGTTGTTGGTGTGGCCATGGATAGCGTTTACCTGGGATTAGCCCTATATAGTGGGGTGAGTGCCCTGATGATCCTCTATAGCCTCGCCTGGTACATCAGGCTGGTAAAACAAAATCAAGCAAGAGAAGATGAGTAAGATTGGTAAAGCATTAAAAGCCCTCTCGTGGATAGCCCGCAAGCCCATATTGTTGAACAGGGTTCTGACTGATGAAGATTCCTGGATGGGATATGTGGAGAAAAACTTTGATATGCCAGGCGGATTACCTGTGCTTACAATGGATCAACTGGATATTGCCAGGTCTGTTTCCCTGGGACCCATGACTTTCCTCGATGGTGGCTCCCTGCCCACAGATATGATGCTACTGGGAGGATTGGCGGAAAAGAAGGAGGGATGCCGCTATTTTGAAATTGGCACCTGGCGTGGAGAAAGTGTGGCCAGTGTTTCAGGCAGGTGTAAGGATTGCTACACCCTCTCTCTTAGCGATGAGGAGATGAGAGCCATGGGCATGCATGAAAACACAATCTCATCCCATCGGCATTTTTCAGAAGAGATTTCAAATGTCACCCACCTGAGGGGTAATTCCAGGACCTATGATTTTTCATCACTTGACCAAAAATTTGACTTAATATTCATTGATGGGGACCACCACTACGACACCATCCTCAGCGACACCCGGAATATCTTCAGGCACCTTGTTCATGATGAAAGTGTTGTGGTCTGGCACGACTATGGATTTCATCCCGATAAGGTGCGTTTCGAAGTAATGGCTGCCATACTGGATGGAGCAGGGCCAGAACGGGCAGATCTTATCTATCATGTGGCCCATACCAAAAGTGCCATTTATACGGGCAGGGCTTTCGATCCGAAGCCTGCCAAATTTCCGGCGGATCCTGTCGATTATTACACTTTTAATCTCCAACGAAACCCCGTTTGATGAATACTCCGCGCCGCATCTTAATAATTCCCTCCTGGTATCCGCCTGATGGTGGCTATTTTTTCAAGGAGCACAGCGAATCCATCTCTGCAATGGGCTACCAGGTGGATGTGCTGGTGAACCGGGTGATCGGAATTCGAAAGTTGCTAAAGGCCGGCGTTTCAGCCCTGCAGCCTTTCCGGGTGAAAGAAGAGAATGGCCTTCGCGTGGTTCGTTCCGTTTATCTGAAGATTCCAGGAAGCGAGAAACAGAACATTAAGGCCTGGTCGAAGGGCGTATTAAAACTCTACGCCCGATACCAGGATCGCTATGGTAAACCCGACCTTATCCTGGCGCACAGTGTTACCTGGGCCGGATATGCATCCGCACTTATTCATAAGCAATACGATCTTCCTTACCTGGTGGTGGAGCACAGGAGTTTTTTTGTCTGGAGTACCCCCGAGGCCCGGAAGATGGTGAAACCCTTCTACCTTCCCTTTTTTGAAGAGGCTTACCGAAACTGCCAGGCCCTGGTGCCCGTATCAGACAGCCTGATGAATGGACTCACGCACCTGATGCCCTGGATTGGGGAGAAGACCCATATCATTCCCAACATGATCAGGGAGGACATGTTCCTCCCGCCCAATGAGCCCCGTAAAAGCGATCCCTTTGTGTTTTTCTGGGCGGGGAGGCTCGAGCATGTGAAGGGCATCGATGTCTTGCTAAAGGCTGTTCATGTCCTGAAACAAAAGATCGATACCCCATTTCGGGTAAGACTGGCAGGTAAAGGAAGCCTGAGGGCTGAACTTGAGTTGCAGTCGGATGAGCTGGGCCTGTCCGGGGAGGTGGTTTTCCTGGGCCGCATTACCAGGGCAGAGATGCAGCAGGAGATGCAGCAGGCCAACTGCTTTGTCTTACCCACACGCTATGAGGCATTTGGGGCAGTGCTGATTGAGGCGATGGCCTCAGGATTACCGGTGATTGCTACCCGTTCGGGAGGGCCTGACAGCATAGTAAACGAGGAGAATGGCTTGTTGATCGATGTTGGAGATTCCACACGGCTTGCCGAAGCAATGGAGCAAATAATAGCAAACTATAACTCATATTCATCCAGCAAAATAAGGAGCCAAACCATTGGCCAATACGGGCAAAGCGCGGTGATGAAAAAGTATCATGAACTCTTTGAGCAGATTATTGGCTAATAAATATTCCCGAAACAAATTCCCGAGTAAAAATTTTTTATAAATTTGCACTCCCAAACGGTGGGTGTAGCTCAGTTGGTTAGAGTACTGGATTGTGGTTCCAGATGTCGCCGGTTCGA
>JAOZLK010000252.1 GCA_029934875.1 Bacteroidales bacterium
TTAGCTTCCTTCCTCCATTTCACTTCCTCTGGCATACCCCAATACGCAGCATAAGCCCGTGGAAATTTATTAATAACACCAATGGAAGTAGCCATTGCAGCACCATAATAGTTCCTGTCATTCCAGCCACATTCTGCAAAATCATTCCCGGTTGGCTGAAGATATTCTCCCCATTTAAAATAATCGTAACATCCGGCTGCTGCCTGTTGTACTGTGTTGGACCAAACGAAGTTGGATGTATATTCATACTGATTGGCATCCTGATGCAATTTTTCTGTATCCCACAAATCGATGGTAGGACTCTCGGCCCATGAGGAATGTCCATGCGTAGGAAATTCAGTGCCAAAAAGTTCCTCCCCAAAGGCTTTTGCCTCCTTGAATAAATCAACCACATGATTATTGATCATCTTATAGTATCGGTCCCTCAACAAGAATGTCTTTTGAATATCCTCATAATCTTCACCCATAACATACTGAGAATTCCGTGATGCCAATGCCCCGTTTTCAAACGTAGGTGCACCGTAGGCAAAGTATAGCATGTTTTTCTCGGATAAATCCTGCTCATAGATTTTTTCAAATTTGTTAGCCAGGCTTTGAGTATGGAAACGAACCGCAAACTGTCCGTTGTCATGATGATTAAAATAGAACCAATCCTGCTGAAGATGCAACTCATCTGAATAAAGAGCAACAAGATTCACATCATTATCTTTGTATTTTTGAAGAAGATTTTTCAGAAAAGGCAATGCTTTATCACAAAAGTAGTCCATTTCAGGGGTTTCATACTCTAAAATAACCAATACGCGATCATAGGATTTGAAATCTCCCTCATCGTCGTTAAACACTCTTATTAAATTTGTCTCATAGAAAAGTTCATCAGCATTAGGTACCGTTTCAATTTCCCACTCCTCACCTTCAGGTTTAAGATTTATGCCAGGAAACTGTTCATAATCAGAGCTAATTTCAACTATCTCGTCCGGTAAAACTACTTTAAAAGGACCATGACCAATTTTTTGTTCTTTAAAAGCATAGGCCTTAACATTCAATAACTTTAATTCAATTTTCCCTTTATTGTTGGTCCAATAGCGCTGCTGCCATAATTTTATGCTGAATTTCCCTGTTTCCGGATCACGAAAACCAACTTTATAATGAAGCCACCTGCCACTTTCTTTTGTTTGATTTTTGAATGCCGGACCTAATTCCAATGGGCTAAGAAGGCTTAAGCCAATTCCCATGCCGTAATTCTTTGCAAAATCGCTGATATGCTTGATGTATCCAATATACTCATCCATATCAGGTGTTAGTAGCCTCTCCGTACCCGCTTGTTCTCTATATTGACGAAAAAATTCATCGAAGGCAATGGTTAGTGTTTTATCACCATTTTTCTGTCCAAGTTCGCAAATCTGTCGCAAACTCATTTTCCTTGGTGTTCTACTTGTTGATATGTCAATGATCGCATCCGGATCCTGAATTGCCCGAAGTTGGTCATCACTTGTTAATATTATGCCAACTGAAAATGTAGAAATAGAATAAGACAGCAGCAAAAATAAAAATATCATTATTCTTGGATACTTTGTTGTTGGGCTTTTCATGAGTATATATTTAATCTATAATTCTTTCACTGCTTGAAAAAATGCTAAGATATTCTCTACAGGTGTATTATCTTGAATATTATGTGCAGGCGCAATTATATATCCGCCATTTTCACCTAATATATCAGCCCTTCTCTTTACTTCATCTTTTATGTAATTCTAAACCTACAGAAACTACTGCTTTATGATTTTTATAACCAAGGTTTCATTCTCATCATTTACTTTCAGAAAATATAGCCCCGCAGACAAGTATTCCATATCAATATCGGTCGATTTCTTAGATATCTCAATATTGGAAATAACAACTCCGGCAGTATTTATAAGCTCAACAGAGGAGATTCTTGAGAAGTAATCTGTCTCCATTGTAAATTGTTCCTCAACCGGATTTGGATAGACCCTGAGTCCAAAGGATAAAGACGATGATAACAATGATGTTGGAATGAAAGTTTCCGATGAGAAAGAACAAGAGCTGTTTGTAACGCTTACAAAATACTCTGCAGATAAATCATCAGGATTAATTATTGAATCCGTAGCACCTTCAATTGCAACATTATTCTTATACCATTGGAGACCATCTTGCTTGTCGGTTGTTAATTTGTTTTCTGCATAATCATAAGCAATCTCCGGGGTATATATCATATAAATCGATAATGGATCCAATAGCGTGAACTCTCTATCACCCCAATTTGAGCGTTTTTGCATAGAGAAATCATTTATACCTGAATCCAATAACCTGGAATAAATTTCAATTTTCAAATCGGCTCCGGTTCCAATCTTAGGTGATAAAATCCCACCATCGCCAAAAATCTGATATAAAATACCAATTTCAGAATTATTAATAGTTACTTGAGCATTCCCGTTATTACAATCCTGTACAATTGAAGCAGTTGTTGTCATTTCTTGAAATATTGTAGCGTCTTCAAGTGTTGTAGACGCATCCCATTGGTAAGTGAACTCATCTCTCCAAAGGTGATGCTCATGATCCCTCACTTTTACAATTATTTTATCTTTTTCAATGAACAGATAGCTGCTTCCACAATTATTCGCTGAGGCTCCTACACTCATGTGTAACACATTCCCTTCTTCAAAGTAGCCATCCTTTCCATATTGGTCGACCGTGCCATAATTATAATGCATATGTCCATTCGCATATATTTTTATATTTTCATGCTGACTGAATAGCGCACGCATTTCAGCCGATTCGCCCAGATACATAGATCCCGGAGCTGCTAAATGATCTCTCTCCTCACTATGCCACGTGGTTTCGAATATTGGGGGATGGGAAAAAATGATTGTAGTAGTTGTCAAATCTGCATTAAGTTCCTCTTTCAACCATGAAAGCTGTTCACTACCCAAATGGCAAATATGGTAATGAACACCTGTAAAATAGGTTGTACTCAGAAAAATAAACCTAATTCCCCTTCTGTAAATTGAATAATACAATGGAAGGGCTGTAGCTGTCATATAGGCGGAAAGTCCCGCATTCAAATCTGCATTCCCTGCCAAGCTATAAACCGGCCTTACAGCTCTATCCAATACTGCTTCTTTATAATCTACATAAAAGTCGGGATTATTTTGAGACAAATCACCCAGCACAGCCATAAAATCATGGTCAACATCTATTATATCTGTCATCGCAATATCAACATATTGAGGTGTTTCCGGAACCATTATTAATTGAGGATCTGCCATCAGACATATCACTAACTTATCAAAAGGGTAGTTTTCAGAAGCTAATGTGCAGAGATTGTTCGACACGGTAAGGTAATACTTAGCAGATAAGTCATCAGGAATAATTATTGAATCAGAAGAGCCACCAATTGCCACATCATCTTTGTACCACTGGAGACCCTTCTGCATGTCAGTACTCAATTCATTCTTGTAGGGATCATAATTGATCACCGGAGTAAATATCGTATAATCGATAGGCTGATACTGTATTGAAAGGGGCTCAAACAGTTTAATCTGTCCATCGCAATAATTAGAACTTGCTTCAATTAAGAATTCATTGATTCCCGGATCCAGCTGTGCTGAATTTATTTCAATAAGAAGAGTTTCTCCTGTTCCATCCATTGCTGATAAAACAGAGCCATCTTTTGAAACCTGGTACTGAATTCCAATTTGAGAATTATCAATACTAATATGTGCATTGCCCGATCCACAATCTTGCTCAGCCATTGTATTAATTGTTGTATCAACGAGGTCTTCACTACAATCAAGGTAATCAGGATCAATAAGTGATGAAGCAGATGAATTGATTGCTATAAAATCAACTTTGAAATCACCATTCGTAACACCATCAGTTGGATCGATTCTTATTCTTTCAAGAGTTCCTGTCCATGTTGAGAGAGCAGACATATCAACAATATATTCAGTGAAGTCAGAGTTCGGTATAGTAGCAAAAGCCATGAGCTTATCTGCCGCATAATTCGTATTTGTAGTTGTTATAAAGTAGACTGAACCCTTTAAAGATGCAGAATTATTCTTCATTTTAATATGGATATATTTAGCATTTGAAATATCCAGACCCAAGCCGAACGACGAGTGCATATATGGATCATTGCCAGACAATGATCCTCCAATGGAACCTCCTTCATATGGTTCCCATCTGAATCCTTCTATATGATGGGTTGGAGTCCATCCCTCAACATCACTTGTAAAATGCCAATTAAGCTCAGACGAAGCTGTTTCTAATGAACTATTTAAGTTTGAACTTGACGTCGGGTTTGGATGCGATTCTTGTGCCCAAACACTTGATAATGCACTAATTAAAAAAAGACTGATCAATAGTAAATGTTTCATTATATTATGAGTAAAAGAATGAAATAAAAATATTCTCATCTATTCTTAGGAAGAAGGGAAATTAGTTCAACAAAACGTTCTTTTACTCTTGCTGCTTCCTGTTCTGTTGCAGTAAGAAAAGTTCGATTACCAGCTTCATCTACTTCAAAGATGAATTCATCCGGAGTGACAGACACCTTACCGGGAGGAGAAAAACCAAAATATAATGCATCCTTTTCTACGACTGTCAGCACAGCGGTCAGATCCCAAGTTGGCCTATCATAAGGCATTGGTAAATAAGCTTTATATGCCTCAACCATGGGATGATGTTCTACATAGTTAAAATCATTTTCAATACTGGTGGCCGGATAGAGTATCGAAAGTCCAACATGAAATCCACTAGCCAGAATCGGAGTAGGCCAGTTGTCAAAGACATTTCTTGCCGATGCCACATCCATATAGATATTGAATTCCTTCATGCCCACAGATTTTTTATAATTTCCTCCCATCATCGACAGATATTTAACTTTTTGTGTGATTAGGTCTTTCCCGCTCAGTGATGAATATTCGTCGGGCTCAGAACTTAACAAACGACTAATATTGGTAGAGAACCCAACAGTTATTACTACGACTGAAGTATCCGTAGCTTCAGACAATAATTTTCTCATAACATCCACTGAGTATGGTGTATTGTCATAGTTATCAAATGTTCTTTCAAACATTGGTTTCCCATCTACTTCCAGCTCACAAACGTATTTTGAGTATTTTGTATGTTCAGTATTGACAGAATCTTCCCTGCTAACTCCATTATACAACACTCCAACCGGAATATCAGGGTAGCCATACCAGGTATTAAGAATATCCAGGTATTCGGCACAGTAGGGATGATCATCCTTACTTGAAACTATACCAAGCAGATTGATCTTACCCTGATCCATGTATTTATATAGCATATCCAAGGCGAGTACATCATCAATGTCATTACCAATATCCGTATCAAAAATAATGGAGATTGGCTCCTCCTTTTCATTAGTTGAATTTGAAGTATTACAGCCGAAAATGAAGATGCTGATTATGCTTATAAGGATTATATATCTCATCTGTAAGTTTTTAGTAATTAATAAGAAAAGACTCTATATCCGCTCTTAGAGGTATTGAGTCCTGGGCAATTAGATCGACATTTGAGCTTCCTACAACTAAAATATTCTTCACGATTCTTTCATTTGTTTTTAATAATCAGATTGCTTATTCTCATATGCCGCGTTACTGTCCGGCATATATGATTGATAATATTCCAAGTACAAACAGGGCAAACATGACTGCAAGCATCCCGTTAGTAGGATTAATATTGTAATAAATAGAGGGAACAATGGCTCCAAAGGCTGCCGTAAATCCCAATACAACAGAATTTCCCAATGACATACCCAGGTACCTTACCCCTAAGCCGTATGAAAGACCACCAATACCCCATGCCAGCCCCATCAGAAATGTGAAGAATAATATCTTACTCGATGCTGCCCCAATAATTTCTGCAAATCCAGGTACCGTAAGCCATGCAGCTAAAGGAGGTAGAATTAGCCAGGAGAAAAGTCCCCCAACAATCAAGTAACTTTCCCAAGACCACTTTTTGACCTTATTAAAAGGCATATAAAAACTTCCGGAAGCAATCCCCCCAATCGAATGGAATAAAACTCCTAATAATGCTTGCATTTTATGTAGCTTTGTTAGTTATTAGCTAATTATTTGCTATATAGCACTTTAACGGTACGAGGTCAAAAATAGACCTTCAACAGAAAGCAGTCAATACACTTTCTGTCAATTTACGTGCACTTTTTGACACTGATATGGAGGAATTCTTTAAATACTTGACAGCAGGTGATGAAGACAAGAAATGGGGCTTGTACCTGAATGTCTCTGGAAGAGACTGCATTTCTCCCCATAGTAAATACCCTTCGCTGGATCACCCAAGTGGATATTATTTTTCGTGGGATAGCGGACGAGTACTGCATGAATATCAGCTAAATTATATTACAGAAGGGAGTGGTATTCTGGAAAATGAGGCAGGAAAGTTTCATGTCAAAGAAGGAACCTTGATGATTATTCCAAAAGGACAATGGCATCGCTACCGACCGATTCAAAAAAATGGTTGGGTAGAAAACTATATTGGTTTTTCTGGTCACTTCGCTGAACACTATTTTAATAAATCGCTGATCCTCCAAGGACAATCAGTCATTCATTGTGGCATTCGGGAAGAGTTTATTGACACCTACTATAAAATTTTCGACTTAGTTCAGAAGGAGGAACCCGGT
>JAOZLK010000253.1 GCA_029934875.1 Bacteroidales bacterium
TCCCAAAGAGGAAGTGGGAAAATCTACTCTTCCTCTTACAATCCTTCCAATGATCCTGTAATCATAGCCCTGGAAGGCAACATGAGGGGAGAAGCAGATCACCAGGTACTGGTAGAATTTTGGAAAAAGGAGGATTTCAATCATTGCAGGAACGAAGCTGCTAAGCAATTATCAGAAAATTCATCTGAGCAGCTTGCCATGCTCTTCTTTCTTCTTTCCTCCATGGAAATGGATGATGCTGCAGTGGCCCTGGAGAGGCTTAATACTTTCGAAACAGATCCTGGTCAACCATGGGGCCAGGCCATCACCTGGTATAAAGCCCTTGCCCTGCTGAAGGTGGGTAAAACAACAGAAGCAGCTACATTGCTTACAACTTTAAGCGAGCTTTCGGGACCCTATCAGAAGGATGCTAATAAATTGAAAAAGAAGTTGAAAAAATAATTCTTAATTTAGGAGGCATAAGCGATCCTGGATATGCCTTCTTTTCCTTTTTACAAACAGCTTGACACCATGGATTGCGGACCAACCTGTATCAGGATGGTTGCGCGTCATTATGGTAAACACTTTTCTCTTCAAACACTCAGGGAGAAATCCCACCTCAACAAGGAGGGTGTTTCTCTTCTGGGCATTTCCAGGGCAGCTGAGGCGATAGGCTTGCAAACCATGGGGGTTTCTCTTACCTGGGAACGCCTGAAATCTGAAGCACCCCTCCCGGTAATTGTGCACTGGAAACAGAATCATTTCATCGTAGTCTATAAGATCAGGAAAGACAGGGTCTATGTATCTGATCCGGCTTTCGGGCAGACTGTTTATTCCAGGGAAGAATTCCTGAAGGGATGGATCAGCACCAGGAAAGACAATGAAGAGAAGGGATCTGTAATGCTTATTCAGCCCACTCCCGATTTCCTGAACCAGGATGACGAACCTATAAAGAAAACAGGTTTCAGGTACCTTTACCGTTACCTGGCTCCCTATAAAAAATATGTTTACCACCTTCTGCTGGGGCTGATCCTGGGAAGCATTATTCAGTTCCTCCTCCCCTTTCTGTTTCAGTCAATTGTCGATTTCGGAATCACCAATCAGGACCTGTCTTTCATCTACCTGATCCTCCTGTTTCAGTTCGCGCTCATCATCTCTCAGATGGGAATCGATTTCATCCGCAGATGGATACTTTTGCACCTTAGCACAAGGGTCAATATTTCCCTGATCTCCGATTTCCTGGTAAAATTGATGAGACTTCCCGTGGGATTTTTTGATACTAAGATGACGGGCGATATCCTGCAACGGGTGGGAGATCACAGGAGAATTGAAGACTTTATCACTACATCCTCGCTGACCATACTTTTCTCCATGGTCAATCTTCTTGTATTCGCCGTTATCCTTGCTATATACAATGTTAAGATTCTGATCATATTCCTGGCCGGCGCGCTACTCTACCTTTTGTGGATCAATCTTTTCATGAAAAAACGGCGCGCGCTTGACCATAAGTACTTCTCCCGACAGGCCGAAAACCAGAGCAAACTGATTCAGATTATTCACGGCATCAGGGAGATCAAATTAAATAATTCTGAAAGCACCAAACAGTGGGAATGGAAAGAAATCCAGGCAGGACTCTTCAGGGTTAATATGAAGACCCTCTCGCTGAACCAGAACCAGGAGGCCGGAGGTGTATTTATCAATGAAACCAAGAATATTCTGATTAATGTAACGGCTGCAATTGCTGTTATAAACGGAGACATGACACTTGGTATGCTTCTGGCTGTCAGTTACATATTAGGTCAGCTCAATGGCCCCCTCGAACAAATGATCTCCTTTTTCCACAGGGCCCAGGACGCAAGGATCAGCCTCGAGAGACTTGCGGAGATCCACGACATGGAGGATGAATTCCAGGATCAGACCGGCGTCACTGTGCTTTCATCCATCGATAAGGTGGGTGTGAACAAACTCACCTTCTCTTACCCGGGTGCCATTGCCCGAAACGTAATTGAAGATGTGAGCATGACCCTTAAAAAGGACTCGGTGACTGCCCTGGTAGGTGTTAGTGGAAGTGGTAAAACCACGCTGCTTAAATTACTACTGGGATTCTATCCCCCGGCTTCCGGAGAGATCAGGGTCGGTAATATGAACCTGAAGATGATGCCGCCGGATCTGTGGAGAGATCAGTGTGGCGTAGTTATGCAGGACGGATATCTTTTTTCGGAAAGCATTGCCAGCAATATTGCGCTTGGTGAAGAGTCCGTTAATACGGACCAGCTTTTATATGCCGCCCGTATGGCATGCATTGACGATTTCATCGACCGCTTGCCCCTTGGTTACAATACCCAAATCGGTCAGGAAGGACTTAGCCTCAGCGGTGGCGAACAACAAAGGATTCTGATCGCCCGAGCCATCTATAAGAATCCCGCTTTCCTTTTCCTTGACGAAGGAACCAGTGCCCTGGATGCCAATAACGAAAGCCGCATCATGGAAAACCTGGAACTGGTATTCAGGGGAAAGACAGTTCTTATTATCGCGCACAGATTAAGCACTGTTAAAAATGCAGACCAGATCATAGTACTTGACCAGGGACGCATCGTGGAGGAGGGCAAACATAATACCCTTATCGCCAAAAAAGGTCACTACTTCAACCTGGTCAAAAACCAGCTAGAGCTGGGTAACTGATTAAAAAGAGATCCTGGACATGGATAACGATTGGAAAAAGAGACTGGGAGTTGTTTACTCAACTGATCCCGGTTTTCAATTTGAGGGTGAGAGAGAAGAGGCAGGCGAAACTCCTGGGCCCTCACAACAGAAACTATATGTTTCCCTTGACAAAAAAAACAGAAAGGGTAAGGTAGTCACACTGGTGGAAGGATTCGCCGGAAATGAGCAGGATTTAAAGGAGCTCGGCAAAAACCTGAAGAGCAAATGCGGTTCAGGTGGAACAGCAAAAGACGGTGAGATTATCATACAGGGTGATTTCAGGGACCGTGTAGTTCAGATGCTGAAAGACAAAGGATACGGAGTCAAACAAAAAGGTGGCTCTTAGGCTCGGATTTCCATATTATGCCCTTCTCCTGGTCTTAATGGCAGCCCTGTTATTGGGCTCTTCGAAGGTCTATGCCCTTTCTTCAGACAGCCTTAGAATCCTTAGCGACACATCTTATTTCAGGAGCGGTGAAGACGATTGGAACCTCCTGGAATCAGTCTCACAGAAGCAAACCGGCAATGTCCTTTTTCTGCTGGAGAGGGGTGCTGATCCTGATGCTTCAGGAGCGGGCCGGATGACTGCACTTATGCAGGCTGCTCAGGATGGAGATTCGCTCATGCCTAAAATCCTGGTTCTGAACGGCGCAAATCTTGAGCTTACAGACAGGGAGGAGACCACAGCGCTGATGGTGGCAGTCCTGAATCAGCACTTTGATGTTGTATATTTTCTATTGGAAAAAGGAGCCAATCCCAACCACCAGGACAAGTATGGCGGAAGCGCGCTCATCTATGCTGCGGGGCTGAACAATTACGCCATTGCAGATCTTCTCCTGTTTTTCGGGGCATCCGACACCCTGAAGGATAAGAAGGGCAATGACGCCATAATGACTGCAGTTAGTATGGGAAACCTGGCCTGCACAGATGTCTTGCTACAGAATGGGGTCCGGCCCGACTCCAGGGATAAAAAACTGAATACCCCCTTGATGGTTGCAGCACAGTTTGGCGATCTGGAGATGATCAGGCTCTTATTGGAATACAATGCAGGTTTGGAGTATGTGAACAACAGCAACTACACAGCCCTTGCCCATGCCATCCAGACGGGAGAGACCAGTGCTGCCAGGAT
Organism: Bacteroidales bacterium; assembly: GCA_029934875.1. Taxonomy (GTDB): domain Bacteria; phylum Bacteroidota; class Bacteroidia; order Bacteroidales. The sequence continues at coordinate 3,812 of JAOZLK010000253.1, forward strand.
TCTTGTGGATAGCGGAGCAAATGTAAACCACCTCATCAAGAAAAACCAAAACCTATACGATCTGGCTGATCAACAGAGGAATAGTGAGATACAAGGACTCTTAAAATCGAAAGGAGCCTCACCAACACCTCATCCCGATTTTTCAGAGTTCGGGCTGGGGCTGGGTAACTCTTTCAACAGCAGTGAGTATATACTACAGGGCCGTATATGGTTGCAGGACAGGAAATTCGGCTATTTTGCCGAGACAGGTTATGATGTCCGCGTCATCATCCAGAAAGTCCAGGTGGAAATCAATGATACCCTTATTCACCAGTACAGGGAGAATCGTTCTGCCTGGACACTGGGAGCAGGAAAGTACTTCACCCTCCATACGGATCAATCCGGACTTGATTATGGCTTCTATGCTGCCCTCTATGGGATGCTTTCTTTTCCAAAACACAAGGGATTCAGTGAAGGCCCACCGGCATCTTACAATCTAATGCCTTCAGCAGGTTTTTTCCTGAAAGGATCCTGGGCTGGTATGAAGGCAGGTGTTGAACGATACACCTTTGGAACCCTGCTCGAAGGACCCTGGAAAATTAATATTACCCTCTTCATGAGCTTTCGTAAAAAGTCTAATGCTTTTCAATATAAGGAGATCAGGTATGAATAGTAAGAAAAGGACCTTCTTGTTTTCCATAATTACAATCACCCTCCTCCTTCTGGCAGGAAATTTTTCAGGGTGTGAAACAGAGGACTGGCAGGGTGAAGTGGACTGCAATGAGTGTTTCGGCTTCAAGCCCGATAGTGCAAAACTAATTGTTTATCTGAGTATCAGGCCTGAGCAGGATTCTGTGCCCCTGACCTTTTATCGTGGATCTTACACGGATGAAGTGGACTGGCAGGATACCGCCACCACAAATACATTTTACCTGGATGCCGAACTTGGTACAAACTACACAGTTAAAGCAGAATACCGCTCCGGTTCCACATCTATTATTGCCTTTGATTCCGATAAAATGACACTTTCCTATCATGGAAATGAGTGCGGATATACCTGCTACATCATCAAGGGTGGAACTCTCGATGTTCGCCTGGCGGAGAACTAAGGGATGAGCAGAAAATCCCGCTGGTGAAAAAAAGAAGGTTCTGCTGACCGTGGAACCACATATTTTCAATATTTTAGAATCTTGTTACTCCAATGTTTATGAGATTAGCTTTCATTTCCATACTAGCCCTTCTCTCCTTTCAGGCTCTTTTCGTGCTTCAGGCACAGCCCAATAAGTTCGGGGTCCCCATGATCACCAACTACCCATACAATGAAACCGGGGGAAGCGAACAAAACTGGTGCATCACCCAGGATCATCGTGGAGTTGTTTATGTAGGGAATTATGAAAAGGGTATTCAGGAATATGACGGGGTTGAGTGGAGAAGCATATCCATGCCCAATAACGCACCCGTCTTCTCCCTTGTAACCGGAGATGATGGCGTTGTTTATGTGGGCGCAGATGGTGATTTTGGCCTGCTTGAACCAGATCCTATTGGAAAGCTGCATTTCCGTTCCCTGTGTGACTCTGTTGAAAGGCAAACAGACGGTTCAATAAAGGTCTGGAAAAGCTATGCGCATGAAAAAAAGATCTGGTTTTGTTCACATAATGGAATTTATATTTTCAATCCTGCAAGTGGAGACATTGAGTTCATTCAAACCCCAGAGAACGCCTACCACAGCTACATTGTAGACGGCAGGCTATATAATTCAGACTACGGTGAAGGCCTGATGATTTTTGAGAAAGATCATTTTGAAAAGGTTCCGGGAGGCGACTTCTTCCATGAAGTAGATATTACGGGCCTGGAACATTTCGGCCCCGGACTCTTGCTGGTGAGTACTTTGGGAAATGGTATTTATCTATTAAATACCCAGACAGGGGCGCTTGATGACTCTTTCCTGACCCGGGAGCTTATGGCAGAATTTCAGGAGAATCAGATCACATATACGAAACTGCTCCATGAGGACCTACTTGTATGTACCTATTCTAATGGCCTTTACATTCTGGACAGAAGTGGAAAGGTTAAGGAGATCATATCTGAATCGGAGGGTCTGATTGATAATACGATCATACAGGTTTATACCGACGATAGAATCAATGGTTCCGGTCCCCTGTGGCTCGCCAACTGGAAGGGTGTCAGCAAAATAGAGGCCAACAATCCTTTCCGGGTATTTACCGAGCGTTCGGGTTTTGAAAGCCTGATCACTGATATTGTCCAATTCAATGACATTCTCTTCGTTTCAACCATGAGCGGACTTTATTACAAATCCTCTTCTCCTTCTGCTGCCCCCTTCAGGAAACTTGCAGGCATACCCAGTGAAGTCTTTGACTTGAACCTGTTCCAGCCAGGTCGTGGGAGATCGATGCTGCTTGCCTCAAGCTCTACAGAGACCTTCGTAATTGACAGGAACATGAGGGTAAGTTCACTGAAGGAAAACATGTTGGATTTTAAGGGAAACTCGGAGGATCTTGAGCAACTTGCCGGTAGGTTTATCCTGAATGATCCGGAACAGGCCTCTTTGATTTATACCGGTTATAACCAAGTTGTGGGATTGCTGTACAGCCGGGGACGATGGAAAGAGGTTTTCAGATCTGACAGGCTGAATGGCGAGATTCATCATATGGCCAAGGACCGCTACGGCTACCTCTGGGTTTCCACTCCAACGGAGGTGATACGGATCGACACGGAACTCTCGCCTGCTTTCACGATGAAAAGCTTCTCCAGTAAAAGCGGACTGCCATTCGATGATGATAACAATGTTTTCCTGAAGCCTGAAACTAAAAATTTAATGGTTGGGACAAGGAATGGCTTCTA
>JAOZLK010000254.1 GCA_029934875.1 Bacteroidales bacterium
CCTGGTTGCCATACGCGCTTTCAGAGTGGTTTAATATTGCCAACACAGCTCCCGAGGGTGAGATTCCGCAGACGGTTCGTCTCTCCTTTTATATAGGCGGCGTAGTGCTTTTCCTGGCGGTATTATGGACTGTGTTAAGAACCAGGGAGTACTCGCCTGAAGAGCTCAAAAGTTTCAGCGAAGAGAAGGAGGATAAGGCTGAAGAGGAGCCGGACTCCACGGAGCCCCTGTCCAAATATTTCAGGCGAGGGGTGATCTGGACCGCGGTAGGATTGGCAATTATGCTTGTCATTCTCAGGTTCAAGCTGGAAAAAGAGTTATATATCCTTGCCGGGGGTTTTGGGCTTTTCGGGCTTCTTCAGCTCATGGTTGCAGGCCTTATATCGGCCCGGAAGGAGAAAAATGGACTGGTGGCCATTATCACAGATTTGTATCGCATGCCCCTGACCATGAAACAGCTGGCTCTTGTCCAGTTTTTCTCCTGGTTTGCCATGTTCAGCATGTGGATCTATACCATCCCAGGGGTTACACAGCATCTGTATGGAACCACCGACACCACCTCTGAAATATATAATGAGGGAGCCAATCTTTTAAGTGGAATGATGGGCTGGTACAACCTATTTGCTGCGGCATTCGGATTGTTGCTCTTACCGCTTTTGTCAAAACTCACCAATCGGAAGATTACCCATTCTATTGCACTGCTTGTGGGTGGTATTGGCCTGGCTTCCATCATCCTCCTGGAAAATCCCCAGCACATGATCTTCTCCATGATTGGTGTTGGATTGGCCTGGGCCAGTATTCTGGCCATGCCATATGCTATTCTCACAGGATCGCTTCCCCAGCATAAAATGGGAGTGTATATGGGAATCTTCAATTTCTTCATTGTGATTCCCCAGATCCTGGCAGCAACCATCCTGGGATTTATGGTCAAATCTCTTTTTGGTGGTGAAAGTATTTATGCCCTGCTCGCAGGGGGGATCTCCTTGTTGATTGCAGCAGTTTTGATCCTTTTTGTACAGGACAAAAATTAGTCTTGTAGAGTGGAAAGTTGAAAGTATATAAAGTTGAAAGAAATGAACGGGCACTATATAAAAGAACCCTGGAGCATTATTGAAGAGGGATTTCACCCCGGGATGCAGGAGGCTTCTGAAAGTATCTTCAGTCTTGGAAACGGGCTCATGGGTCAAAGGGCAAATTTCGAAGAGCGGTATACGGGCGAAAGCCTGCAGGGCAATTACCTGGCGGGAGTCTACTATCCCGACAAGACAAGGGTTGGCTGGTGGAAAAACGGTTACCCCGAATATTTTGCCAAGGTACTCAATGCTCCAAACTGGATAGGGATTGATGTGGAAATCGATGGTGTTCAGCTGGATCTTCACAAATGTGAAGTGGTGGATTTCAGGCGGGAGTTGAACATGCAACAGGGTTACCTGGAGCGCAGGTTTACTTTTGTAAACAAGGGGAAGAAGCTTCATATCTCAGCGAGGCGTTTCCTGAGCATGAAGCGGAACGAGATCGGTGTCATTCGCTATGCAGTGAAATCAGAAGATTTTTCGGGAACCCTTTCCTTTACTCCCTACATAGACGGAAATGTGGTAAATCGCGACTCCAACTACGATGAGCAATTCTGGGAGATGATGGATACCAGGTCTGGAAAAAATCTTGCTCACCTGAAGGCTCGTACCCGAAAAACAGGATTTATTACCTGCATGACCATGGCGTACCAGCTATGCCTGGATGAAAAAATACTGGGACCGGAAGTGGAAGTAAGCGAGCGGAGTGATTATGTCTCCAACCGGGTTTCGCTTGAGCTTGAAGCAGGCCAGGAGGCGGTATTTCTGAAATACGTATCGGTACTGACCAGCCTGAATCATGATCAGGAAAAGATGCATGAAGAAGGGGAAGTTATCCTGCAGGAGGCTGTGAAACTTGGGTATGCAGCCCTTTTCCAGGAGCATTCAGCAGTGTGGGAGAACAACTGGGCCCATTCAGATATCATCATTGAAGGGGACACAGCAGCACAACAAGGTATACGCTTCAACATCTTCCAGCTTAAGCAGACCTATACGGGCAGGGATGAACGATTAAACATCGGGCCCAAGGGATTTACCGGGGAGAAGTATGGAGGAAGTACCTATTGGGATACCGAAGCTTACCTGATCCCCTTCTATCTGAGCACAGCCCCTGAAGAAGTCTCCAGGAACTTGCTGGTATACAGGTATAAGCACCTTCAAAAGGCTATTGAGAATGCCAAGAAGCTGGGTTTCAACCAAGGGGCCGCCCTCTATCCCATGGTGACCATGAACGGAGAGGAATGTCACAACGAGTGGGAGATTACCTTCGAGGAAATCCATCGCAACGGGGCCATTGCCTATGCAATCTATAACTACACCAGGTATACGGGCGATTCGGACTACCTGGCCGAGTATGGACTGGAAGTTCTGATCGGCATCTCGCGCTTCTGGCGGCAGCGGGTTAACTGGTCGGATGTTCGGGGAAAATACGTTATGCTGGGCGTCACCGGTCCAAATGAGTATGAGAACAATGTGAACAACAACTGGTACACTAATAAGATGGCCAGCTGGACACTTTCCTATACCCTTGAGGTGCTTGAAGCAGTCATGGAATCGTCCCCCGGAGCTTATGACGAGATTAAGAAGCGGACTGGGTTTAACTTCAAGGAGGAGACCGGCGGCTGGAAAGACGTGATTGAGCACCTTCATTTTCCCTATGATGAAAAGAAAGGGGTCTTTCTCCAGCAGGATGGCTACATGGATAAAAAGCAGATCATGGCTGATGATCTGGATCCGGTGGAACGCCCCATTAACCAGAACTGGTCGTGGGACCGTATTCTGCGCTCCTGCCTGATCAAGCAGGCAGACGTACTCCAGGGAATCTATACCTTTGAAGAAGAGTATGACCACGAAGTTACAAAGAGGAATTTTGATTTTTATGAGCCTCGTACCGTTCATGAATCATCCCTTTCGCCATGTGTTCACTCCATCCTGGCATCAAGAATCGGGATGCCTGAGAAGGCCTATGAGATGTATCTTCGTACCTCCCGGCTCGACCTCGACGATTATAATAATGAGGTGAACGAGGGCCTGCACATCACCAGCATGGGGGGCACCTGGATGTCGGTGGTATATGGTTTTGGAGGAATGAAGATCAGGGAAGGCATGCTTAGTTTCGAACCTCGTATGCCTGAAGGATGGAAAGGATTATCTTTTAAGATTTACCACCGGGGATGTACACTTAAGGTCAGCATTGATAAATCAAAAGTGAAAATCGAGAACCTTGTGGGTGGTGATACGGAGCTTCTGCTTTGTGGATCAAAAGTCGAGCTGAAAGCTGGCAGAATGGTTTTTGCGGATTTATAAGATCAACTGGGTTCTACAGGTCAAAACCCAGGTCCGTTAACCTTGTTTTTTCATGGATATGGATGGCCTGGAACCCCAGTTCTTGTGAAGCTTTGATGTTGTGGATACTGTCGTCGAGAAAAAGGGTCTCTCCCGGTACAATACCTGCATCATTGATTACATATTCCCATGCCTCATGATCTGGTTTATGCCAGCCGATCTCATAGGAGTAATATATTTTTTTAAAGGCATCTTTCATTGGTAAGCCGGACTTTTCCAGGTACATCTGCTCAAAAACCGGGGCATGCAGGGGAGAGGTATTGCTAAGCATGTACAAGTCATATCGCCCCTTTAATTTCTCCAGCAAAAGGGTCCGCTCCTGGGGAATGCGTAAGATCATAGCATTCCAGGCCTCATCGAGGGCCTCGTCAGAAAATTCTAATCCTGTAATTTTCCTAATCTCGTTTCGGAACTCAAGCGTGCTTATTTTCCCGGTTTCATACCGGAAAAAAAGATCGCTGGTCATGCTGTTCGGATATTGAAGCAGCTCGGCCGGGAAACCAAGATCGTAGAACCCTTTCAGTGTTGAGTGCACATCGATATCCAGGATTACACCCCCCAGGTCGAAGAGGATGTTTTTGATGTGTTGTTCTTTTATCATTTTGTATATTCGTAGCATCAAAGATAAGAGAAAAACCAGACAGCCATGCGCATAGGAAATACTCATTTCAGGTCCATCTGGCTGGCTGATGATCCGGGTGTGGTCCGGGTAATCGATCAGAGAAAGCTCCCATTTGAATTTGAGCTAATGGAGCTTACATCACTGGATGATGCTTGTTATGCCATCAGTGATATGGTGGTTAGGGGTGCGCCTTTGATTGGGGTCACGGCAGCCTATGGTTTGTACCTGGCAGCTTTGAAAAGCCAGGCAAAAAATTGGTGCGATGAGCTTAAAGCAGCAGCAGATAAACTGCTTGCCACCAGGCCCACCGCGGTGAACCTGAAATATGCTCTTGACCTTGGATTGGCGGAATTGAATTGTACCGGTACAAGGGAAGGGATGATCGATCGTCTGTTTCACCTGGCCATGGCCCTGGCCGAGGAAGAAGTAAAGCGCTGCAGGATGATTGGCGAGCATGGCGTGGATCTGATCACGGAGTGCTACGAGAAGAAAAAAGCCCCGGTGAATATTCTGACACATTGCAATGCCGGATGGCTGGCCTGTGTGGATTACGGAACAGCCACTGCGCCCATATACAAAGCTCATGACGAAGGGATCCCGGTACATGTCTGGGTGGATGAAACCAGGCCGCGAAATCAGGGCGCCAGGCTTACTGCATATGAACTTGGAGAGCATGGTGTAGCTCATACAGTAATTGTGGACAATGCCGGAGGACACCTGATGCAGGAGGGAATGGTGGATATGGTCATTGTGGGAAGCGATCGTACAACCCGGAATGGGGATGTGGCCAATAAAATTGGAACTTATCTGAAAGCGCTTGCTGCCAGGGACAACAACATCCCTTTTTATGTGGCTTTGCCCACCAGCACCATCGACATGAATCTTAGCCATGGGAGAGAAATTGAAATTGAGAACAGAGATGCTGAAGAGGTGAGCCATATGCCGGGTTGGGATGATGAGCAAATGAAATCCTCCCGGGTCAGGGTGCTTCCCTCCGGTTCAGACATAGTGAATCCGGGCTTTGACGTAACCCCTTCCCGTCTGGTTACCAAACTGATTACAGAAAAGGGCCTTTGCCCGGCCACAGAAGAGGCAATCAGGGAACTATTTTAAGAATGAGGATTGTGAGAAAAGCGTTTATCATCATCATCTTTATGTGCTTTTGCGGGCAATGGGTCCATTCACAAAATAAGGGATCAACCAACGGTCAGCCCTTTTTTCAGTTAATCTATCACCAGGGTGTACACTGGAACCGCACCGAGTACCTTCAGGAACAAATGGAGGGAGGTTTTAAAGCCTTTGAGGCAAAGCTGGGTTTTCAGACATTGGGAGGAGAGTTGTGGCAGCAGTTTAATCATTATCCCAAGTATGGAGTGGGGATTCACTTTGCTGATGAGATCAAAGGACGTGCCGATACCACCAACCTGGGGAATCCTTTCTCTGCCTTCATGTTCTACAATATACCCATGGCTCGCTTTGGTCGATTCTCGATCAATACAAATATCTCTGCGGGTTTAAGTTATATGAATTGGGTTTACGATCCCGTAACTAATCCTTACAATGATGTGATTGGATCGCACGTCAACCTCTACTTTGATTTAAACCTGAACATGGGGATCAAGCTGAGTGAGCGTTTGGATCTGACCCTTGGATACGGGATGACACACTACTCCAACGGGAGGATCAACCTTCCTCAGAAAGGACTGAACAATTGGGGCTGGCAGGTGGGCATGGCCTACATTTTTGGAGGCCCGGACGATCCTTTCAAGCGAGCAGAGTTCGTTGAAGTGGAGATACCCGAATTTTATCCTTATGAGGAAGTTCAGCTGATGCTTTCAGTTGGGGTCACCGAATGGCAACCCGGTAAGGCTACTGAGGGGGTGCACTACCTCACCTCCTCATTCACGGCCGACTATGCTCTTCAATTCAGCGAAAGGAGTGCGGTGACCCTGGGATTCGACGTCATGTATGATGCCTCGCTTTCTCATGACATCCCCTATATTAAGCACGAGCTTGTGACCCAAATTCAGAAAACTTATTTTGGGGGACACATTGGTTTCCAGTATACCATTGATAAACTGACCCTGCTCTTTAACGCGGGGACCTACTTCAAGCACTATTCCTACGACAGGCGTTTTTACTTTGCCAGGGCTGGAGGCCGGGTCCGCATTAGCGAGCACCTGGCTGCTCACATTTGTGTGAAATCGAGAAACGGCATTCGTTCCGACTATATTGAGTGGGGTTTGGCCTATTCCATCAGGACCTACACATCGGATAAAGCCAAAAATTAATGCTGTGCCAGGCTATTGTCAGTTTTTAGTAAATTGCGTAATATTGCAATCCCGTTTCCGGATAATGACCAGGCCGGAACAATTCAGGGCCCATAGCTCAGCTGGTTAGAGCACCTGACTCATAATCAGGGGGTCGCTGGTTCAAGCCCAGCTGGGCCCACAATTTAGAATGATAATCCCCTCTAATTGAATAAGTTAGAGGGGTTTTGATTTTACAGGGGACTGTATGGGGGATAGTTAAAGTGTGTGATATGCTTGCTTTCACCGGGTAGCTTACGCCCCCTAAGAACCGTACGTGCGGCTTTCGTCGCATACGGC
>JAOZLK010000255.1:0-3887 GCA_029934875.1 Bacteroidales bacterium
TCGCGGATCTTCTTCAGATCTGCCAACGATTTAATCTTGCTCATAATGCTTTTAGGTTGATTCTCATTCCAATCTGTAATCCCATTCAGTTCACTTTTTTATTGTTATTCTTTTCACACATCTACATAAAAAATATATGTGTACTGTGACGCAAAGATACAATAAACTTTTTTTTTCACATCTACAATGCACTGAGGAGCATTAATGTATATTTGTTCTAAATAAATATTTGAGCCATTTGAACCTTAAAATATGAGCAAAGACAATCGCTGCCAATGGTGTCTCTCAGAGGCTATCTATATAGATTATCACGATACAGATTGGGGTGTTCCTGTTTATGACGATCAAAAACAATTTGAATTCCTGGTACTGGAATCAGCACAGGCCGGACTTAGTTGGCTGACCATCTTAAAACGCAGAGAGGGCTACAGGAGACTATACGACGGATTTGATGCTCATCTGGTGGCTGAGTACAGTGAGGAAAGGATTCAGAAAATGCTTTTAGATCCCGGGATTATCAGGAACCGCAAGAAAATAGAATCCTCCGTCAACAATGCCCGGAAATTTTTAGAAATACAAGCTCAGCATGGGAGTTTTTGCTCTTACATATGGGGATTTGTGGACGGAAAACAAATAGTGAATCACTTTCAGAATCTTTCCCAAATTCCTGCTACCACCCCCCTTTCAGACAGCATCAGTAAGGATCTCAAACAAAAGGGATTTAAATTCCTTGGGTCCACCATTATCTACGCCCACCTTCAGGCTACCGGCCTTGTAAATGACCATCTCACCTCCTGCTTTCGCCACGCTGAGTGCACGTCCTAAAGTTTAGAAAAAGCCTACTTAAACAACTCCTCATCTCTGATCAGCATCAGGATGGCCGAATGGGGAATAATCACGTACTTTTCATTGTTGAATTCTATCTCATAACCACTCTTTTGCAGATAAATGGCATGATCCCCTTCCTTTGGTTGTAGAGGAATATATTTAACTGCATCACCCTGGTTCTTCCATGGTTCATCAGCATCCTGCATCGCTGGTATCGGGTAGCCCGGCCCAACTCTCAATACATACCCACTGTGTATTTTCTCTTTTTCATGAACACCGGGAGGCAGGTAAAGTCCTGATTTAGTCCGATCCTGCTGATTCTTGGGCTTAATCAGTACCCTGTCACCAACAATTATAAACTTGTCCAGGTTCTTTTCTTCAATTTGCAGGCTCATCATTTCTCGCTTAAAAATCCAGATTATCCTTCAATACCTGCATACCACTTCTACTCACAGGTACTTTATTTCCATCTTTCAATATCAGAATGTAGTTACTCTTTTCGTAGGGTTCTATACGTTCAATATTGGTAACATTAACAATATAAGAGCGATGAACCCTCACAAACTGTTCCGGATCCAGGTGCTTCTCAAAGTACTTCATTGTCTGCTGCTTGAGATACTTCCCATCATTGGTATAGATCATTACATAGTCGTCCTGTGCCTCAAGATAACTTATATTCCCGGTAGAGATGACATGAATCTTGCCCGATTTTTTAATTACCACCCGATGTAACTTCTCCTCGCCTTCTGCCAGGTGAATTCTTATCTTTTCAATATTTCGCTTTTCTCCTTCATGCTTATCCGCTTTTTCAAGCCTTGCCTCGAGCTTGCCAATGGCCTCTTTGAATCTCCCCCTTGAAAAGGGTTTCAGCAGGTAATCCACAGCATTCTGCTCAAAAGCCTGGATAGCATATTGATCATATGCGGTGGTAAAGATTACCTCTGGATTATGCTCAAGCACCTCAAGCATCTCAAACCCGGTAAGTTTGGGCATCTGCACATCCAGGAAAATAACATCAGGTTTCTTCTCATTGACTGCTTTCAGTCCTTCAAAGCCATTATCATACTCCCCGATAATTTCCATTTGTTCATACTCCTCAAGGTAGGCCTTGAGCAAGTCCCTGGCAGGTTTTTCATCTTCTATGATGATTGTTGCAAGTTTTTTCATCATTGTGTTAATATGCGTGGAAATAATATACTTACTGAAAATTCTCCTTCTTTGCCTGCCCATCGGACAGAACCTCTGCCCTCATAGACCAGATCAATTCTCTGCCTTACATTTTGCAGGCCCAGTCCCGTTCCTTTCCTGGTAGGTACATCCGGATCATAATCATTGATAACAACTGCTTTCATCACATTTGCTTCCGGAGAACATACAAACTTGATATTTACAGGTTCGGTGCTTTCATAAACACTGTGCCTGATCGCATTTTCGAAAAGAGGTTGAAAAATCATGGTGGGAACCGGAAAATTCTCACAGGCAGCGCTGATCTCAAATTCATATCTAAGTTTATCACCGAACCTTACTTTTTCGATGGCAAGGTAATCCTTCATCCTGCCCAGCTCTTCCTCGAGAGGAACAAATTCATTTTCCCTGTGCTTTAGTGAATAACGGAGAAAATCGGAAAGACGAATGATCATATCCCTTGCTTCTGCGGGGCTTGTCATTGTCAAAGACGCGACGGAATTAAGAGAATTAAATAGAAAGTGAGGATTGATCTGCGATTTAAGCATACTTAATTCGGTCTCCCTTACAAGGGTTTTCAATTGCTCCTCATGTCGTGTCCTTTCACGCAATTTTTCCGCAGACGAAGCCAGGTAGTAAACAAGTACGAGAACCAGGTAAACCAATCCGCCCAACATACCCCTCCACACCATGGAGTCATCCAGGAACTTAAGATACCCGGGATCGTGACTGAAAAGGACACTCAACAGGCTTACTGACACAAACATCCATGTGGCAAGTATCAGCAAACCGGCAACAACATGGGTCAGAACTGAGTATATGGGCGTATGCCTATGAAATGGAATATACCTGGTGGGATACCAGGCCAGTAAGCCGAGAAACGCAAAAGTAAAATTGGAAAGAAGGGCATCGGCAATTATTGCTGAAAGAAAAGATCTCTCAAAATACCATACCAGCCAAGCATTCAGAGCAGCCATAGTCAACCACACCAAGCCATAGATCAGGAGTGACCTTTGCCTTCCGGTTATGGGATGGCTCATGCCTAGATATAGTTTACGATTTCACCACCACCAAACACATTCACACCTGTGATAACAAGTGTCTTCTCGCGATCCCTCTCCACAATGGTCCGAACCCGTTTATCAGAAAAACCCCCAAAAACCGAGGTCACTTCAATTTTTATATCCCATTCTTCGGGCACAATGAGTTTGGTGCCACCAAAAGCGAGAACAAGTTCAAGATGATTTTCACCGGGAGCAAGCCTGGCTCTTGAAAAATCGTATTTGGATCCACCAAATATGTGGGTAATCTTCCCCCCTTTGAACTGCTGAGAGCTGACATTACGGTCTCCACCACCAAAAATGGCTACATCATCAAGATAGTCTTCACTGGACGACCTGCTATTGCTGCCAAAAAATGCTTTCTTACCACCATGTCGCCGTCCACCGAAAATGACGACCAGGCCAAGTATAATCAACATGCTGGGCCAGAACAATGAACGCCAGTAGTAAGGTAATTCAAAAAACCTGGGCAGAAGGAAAAAGCCGCCGATGGCAATGAGAATGACCCCTGTTCCCTTGCTCTCCTTATTAGATATAAATATGATCCCAAGTAAGATCAGCAGAGCCTGCCATGTAAATATAAAATCACGCAGTCTCCAAGGAACGATATCGGCCATATCGGCAATCAGAAACAGACCCAGAAACATAAGTACTATACCCAGTAACAGATGTGCTCTTCCTGACTTCTTGAAATTTTGTGGTTCTCTCTCCATCATGTTTGCTTGTTAATTTAGCTCAAATGTAGTCCGGGAAATACAATATTGAAAAGGAAAATCGGTAAACGAACACCTTTTATCGGTAAGCGAACATGCC
>JAOZLK010000255.1:3987-6650 GCA_029934875.1 Bacteroidales bacterium
CCGTAGAACAGGTGATTTTCAATAGCAGCATATCCTTTTCCCATACCCCGCTTCATCACGATTACATTTTTAGCTTCGTGAACCTTAATGATGGGCATGCCGTAAATGGGGCTGGATGGATCGTCAAGTGCGGCCGGGTTGACCACATCGTTGGCACCAATTACCACTACCACATCTGTCTTTGGCATATCAGGGTTGATCTCATCCATTTCCACCAGTTTATCGTAGGGAACATCGGCTTCAGCCAGTAAGACATTCATGTGCCCTGGCATTCGTCCTGCCACCGGGTGTATGGCATATTTCACCTCTACACCGTTGGCCTCCAGGAGCTCATCCAATTCACTGCAAATGTGCTGAGCCTGGGCCACTGCCAATCCGTATCCGGGAACAATTACAACCCGGCTGCTGTAGTTCAACATTACGGCAGCATCAGTTGCGCTTACTTCCTTAATAGTTCCCAACTCCCTGTCAATACCTGCACCTCCACCACCGAAGGCACCAATAATTACATTGATCAGGGAACGGTTCATAGCCTTACACATGAGCAGGGTGAGGATCATTCCTGCAGCACCTACAAAGATCCCTCCAAGAATCATTGCCTGGTTCTGGTAAATAAATCCGGCCATAGCAGCTGCAATACCTGTAAAACTATTGAGCAGTGAGATTACCACAGGCATATCTGCACCGCCAATGGGCATAACAAAGCTCACACCATAAACCAGCGAAACAGCTAGTAAGATATAGACAAGGGTTTGCTTGCTTTCGGCAGGAGCCCCTCCAAATAAGATGAACACGAGCAGGAAAACAATCCCCACCAGGATCACCAGGTTTATATAGGTCATCCACTTGCTGAAAATATCCTTAACATTTCCATTAAGTTTACCATATGCAATCATACTACCGCTGAAGGCAATACTTCCAATAATCAGTCCCAGCAGAGTGACCAGGGCTGATTGGTTTTCAGGATTTGAAAATTCGATCAGCGCCACAAGGGCCGAAGCGGCTCCCCCGGTAGCATTAAAAAAGGATACCAGCTGGGGCATGTTGGTCATTTTAATCTTTCGGGCAACAACACCACCAAATACTCCACCCAGAGCTATGGCTCCAAGTATAATGGCAAGATTGGCTCCCCTGATTCCTTCACCAGCTCCATCGCGATGCAGCACCATGGTGGCAATCATTGCCAGGAGCATTCCTGAACCAGCCCACATATTTCCGCGACGTGCAGAATCAGGGCTGCTTAAAAGTTTCAGCCCCCAGACAAAAAATAGGGCCGCTAATAAATAGACAAACTCGAGAATTATATCTCCGTTGGTTACGTTTAATGTATTCATGTTTCAGCCCTATTTTTTCTTCTTTTTAAACATTTCAAGCATGCGGTCGGTGACCACAAAGCCTCCAATCACATTGAGTGTCCCAAACAGCAGGGCGAAAATCCCAAGGATCAGATTGAGGAAGTTGGATTCCTCTGAAAGATTGGCCAGGTCGGCATGCCCCACCAGGATAATTCCCCCGATGATGATTACACCGCTAATGGCATTCGCTCCCGACATCAGGGGTGTATGAAGTACCGAGGGAACATTGGAAATCACCTCAAGGCCCAAAAAAATGGTCAGGGCGATGATGAAGATGGCCTCCTTATTGCTGTAAAAAAATTGTAATACGCTTTCCATATCTGTAATAGAATTATTATTTCATCAATATTATTGAGCTGCCTTTACCCTCTCGTTGACTAAAGCTCCGTCTCGGGTAATACAGGTATCCTGCACGATTTCATCTTCCACATTAATGTTCACCTTCCCATCTTCACCTATCATCAGGTCCAGGAAATTGAGGAAGTTGTTACCCAGCATCTTACTGGCATCAGAGGGTACCGTGGAGGCTAAATTGGAGTCTCCGATGATGCTTACTCCATTCACTAAAATGCATTCATCATTTTTTGTTAACTCACAGTTTCCACCGGTCGATGCAGCAAGGTCAACAATAACTGAACCCGGCTTCATCGCCGATACTGTTTCTTTCGTAATAAGCACCGGAGCCTTCCTTCCGGGTATTTGAGCAGTTGTAATGACCACGTCAGCCAGTTGGGCGTGTTGTTGAATCAATTCGGCCTGTTTTTGTTTGTACTCATCGCTTTGCTCTACAGCGTAACCACCTGCGGCAGCATCATCCTTAGCACCTTCAACCTCAACGAATTTACCTCCAAGGCTCATCACCTCCTCTTTAACTGCAGCACGTACGTCGAAAACATAAACAACAGCACCAAGTTTCCTTGCGGTGGCCAGGGCCTGTAAGCCGGCTACACCTGCTCCCAGAATCAGCATTCTGGAAGGTTTGATGGTACCGGAAGCCGACATAAACATAGGGAAGAAACCTGACAGGCTTCCAGCAGCTACAAGAACAGATTTATACCCGGCAACAGTAGCCATGGAAGAAAGTACGTCTACAGCCTGGGCTCGTGTGGACCTTGGAATCATATCAAGGCTGTGAGATGTGGTACCATCTTTTACCAGCTTGTCAACCACCTGCTTATTGGCCAGGGGCCCCAGGATGGATATCAGGATTTTTCCCTTTGGGATGGATTCTGCAGGCGCATGTATGCTGAAGATCATATCAGCATCCTTCAGAATTTCAGCCCGACTGGAAACTGCAGCACCGGCTTC
>JAOZLK010000256.1 GCA_029934875.1 Bacteroidales bacterium
TATGCCATCATGCGACTGCCCGGTCGCACTCAATTACTGATTTCCATCGGACTTCTTCTGCTAAGTGAGTCTCTGTACCGCTTTACCGGAATACCCGGGTATGATCAACCCTTTGTAAAAGACTATAATTTTGGCTCATTTATGGATATGGTCCTCATGGGTAAAATCAATAATGGAGGAGGTTGGGTTGCTTTCAATTTCATTCCCACAGCAGCTCATACCATATGGGGGGTCCTGGCAGGAAAGTTACTGGCATCCTCAAAAACAGGATGGACCAAGATCCAGTTACTTTTGATTTATGGGGCAATCGCCCTATTCCTGGGATATTTACTCAACTGGACAGGTGTGGATCCCATCATCAAGCGCATCTGCACCGCCTCCTTCGTACTGGTGTCGGGTGGATGGGCACTTTTGACCCTTGCATTTTTCTACTGGATCGTGGACATAAAGGGAGCTAAGAAATGGACCTGGTTCTTCGTCATCGTAGGGATGAATCCCATCTTTATCTACCTCTTTATGGAGACTGCCGGAAACCAATGGTTAAGAGGCTTTTCCGGATCCTTTGTTGCAGATGGTTTTTTAAGACTGGGAACGAGCGAGCATTTTGCCCTCTTTTTGAATTCTGTAGTGGTTCTTGCCCTGGCATGGGGACTCTGTTACTGGTTATATAGAAAAAAGATCTTTTTTAAAATCTAAATTCAGGAATATGAAAGTAATCCAGATCTGCATTGCAATGCTTGCATCTCAAGTGCTAACTACTTCCATAAGTTTCGCCCAGGCGGATGCTGAGGTGGCCGGATCTTTTACCCTGGCCCTGTGTCAGATGAAAGTGGCAGGAGGCGACCGTGAAGCGAATCTTAGCCATGCCGGAGAAATGATATCAGAGGCTGCCAGAGGCGGAGCACAATTTATCCTGCTGCCAGAGGCCATGGACCTGGGATGGACCGATCCTTCAGCCCTCACAGAGGCAGAACCTGTCCCCGAAGGCAAAACCTGTTCCTTCCTTGCAAAGAAAGCACAGGAACACGGGGTATACATCTGTTCAGGGCTCATCGAGAAAACCGGAGACAAGGTCTATAACTCGGCCGTAATCATCAATCCCAAAGGCGAGTTGATCCTGCTTCACCGAAAGATTTATGAGCTGGATATTGGCCACCCCTACTACGCATTGGGAGACAGGCTCAATGTTTGCCATACCGAGTTTGGAACCCTGGGCTTGCTGATCTGTGCCGATGCCAATACAGACGGGTATGTGCTTACCCGTTCGCTTGCCTACATGGGTGCCGATGTAATTCTTTCTCCCAGCAGCTGGG
The DNA here is from genome assembly GCA_029934875.1 of Bacteroidales bacterium. GTDB lineage: Bacteria > Bacteroidota > Bacteroidia > Bacteroidales. The sequence continues at coordinate 1,314 of JAOZLK010000256.1, forward strand.
CGGTGGTTGCCGATCATGACAATCTGAAAGATCCCTATGGAGGCATGTGGCAGGATGCCTATAAACCCATTGCAAAGGATTTCCGGATTTGGATCGCCTCTTGCAGCAATGTGGGTTGGATGACCGGTGGGCCGTGGAAAGGCTGGAAGGGAATCGGTTGCTCCATGGTAATTGGCCCTGGAGGAACAGATGTGGCCCACGCACCCTATGGAGAAAATGCCGATACAATTGTATACGTGGATATTAAACCTGAACCCAGGCCAGGACAGGGTACCACCTGGGGCAGGTACTGGAACCAGAATTAGTACTGGTCAGGGCAAGCAATCAAATGGAAGAAATATACTGATCGGCCGTCATTACCGGAATAGAGCTTGTTTTAAAGTCCTTCAAATTTCTTGTAATAATGATCTCCTGACCGTATTCAAGTGCCGTCTGGTATTGAACAGCATCCTCAAAATCATCAAAGTCTGAATTCAGAGCCATATCGGTAATCTTCTGATCCAGCGGAAGCACTTTGACAAGTATTCTCAGGTCCCGGAGCACCTTTCTTGTATCCTGTTCCTTAAGTTGTTTTCTCAAAACAAAATGGGTATTTACTATCGAAAGGGATGAAACTGCAAGTTCAACTGATCCCTTTTCCGCCATAAGGAACAAGATAGAGGCTTCATCAAAGAAAGGATGTCTTGCTGCAAGCAGATCAAGCAGGATGTTGGTGTCCAGCATTAGTTTTCTCATAAATGCTTTCTTTCCAGTTGATTTCCCCTCTCTTTCCTGTAATCAAAATCCTCGGCTAGCTTTATTACCCCGCTCAAACCCTCCACCAGAGGGGTGGTCTTTATGGCTCCCGGCTTATCACTGGATATCGTATCCAGGTAAGTTTCAATGAGCCTTGAAAGAGATATATTTCTCTTTTTGGCATATTGCTTTGCTCTCGAGATCACCTCTGCATCAAGTTTTAATGTTAGCTTGGAATTCATCGCCTTTATTTTATACGTACAAACATACAATTATTATACGTACTTTGACAACTCAATCCCTACTTAATGTGAGTATGAAGGAAAATATCGCCCTTGTTCTCAAGAAAACCGGAATGTTCGTTTTATACCGGGAACTCCCAGGGTAAACGGTAAGCCGGAGTGACCATAGCATCAGCCTTGATCGAGCTCGTTATTTTACGACTTTTTTCGTCATAAACCACCTTGTCGTCAGCCCAGTAAGAGATATTTCCCAGGTGGGCATAAAGGGCAGCCCTGTGACCAATTTCTATGTCTGCATTAAGGGCATCGCCATATCGAATGGCGCGGACAAAGTTCTCACAATGGTTAATGTGTGACTGATGATTGCTTTTATGTTCTTCCACCCCCTCCATGCGCGGGTTCTCATCTCCGCCTTCGGGAAAAATCCTCCACTTGTCACGATCAGCCACCAGGGTCCCGTTGGTACCCATGAAAAGAACACCATAGTTCTGGCCATAGGGCCCGGATTGAATGCCCCCGTTGTGTTCCCAGCTCATGGTGTATCCCTCCATTTCATAAAGTACGGACAAAGTATCTGGCATCTCCAGGGCCCTGTCACTGTTCGCATAATTTCCACCGACAGCACGCACGGAAAGTGGGGCCGATTTCACATCCATGGCCCAGAGCCCCATATCAATCAGGTGAACACCCCAGTCGGTCATCAAACCTCCTCCATAGTCGCGGAACATTCTCCATGAACCATGGAAGCGATTCTTGTTGAAGGGACGCCTGGGCGCGGGTCCCAGCCAGCGCTCATAGTCAAGCCCTTCAGGCACGTCAGAATCGGGCACAGGCTTATTGCCTGATCCATAGTTAAAATTTGCCCAGTATTTTACCTGGCGAATGGTCCCCAGCTTCCCCGATTTAACAAATTCCATGGCACTCTTCCAGTGGGCCCCACTCCGCTGTTGCTGTCCAACCTGGACCAGGCTCTTGTTTCTCCTGGCCACATCCAGCATCACATTACTCTCGGCAATGGAATTGGCCAGGGGTTTCTCCACATACACATGTTTTCCTGCTTCACAGGCTTCCACAGCAGGCAGGCAATGCCAGTGATCGGGAGTCCCGATAATAACCGCATCAATATCCTTATCTTCAAGGACCTTCCTGTAATCCTTTTCCAGGATTGGTTTCTTTAGCCCCTGCTCTACCAGTTCAGCGGCTTTGTCATTGAGCACCTTATCATCCACATCACACAGGATTTTACAAACCACGTTCTCTTGCTTCAGCAAGTCGGTAAGGTTATACCAGCCCATGTTTCGTGCTCCAATCAGGGCCACGGTAATTTTATCATTGGCTCCCAGTATTCCGGAACCGGCAAAAGCGGACAATGGAAGGCTAGCTGATATGCCAAGTCCAGCGCTCATGGCAGCTGTTGATTTGAGAAAGCTTCTTCTTGTGGTCATGGTAGGTGGGTGAATTGGTTATTGGTTATTGGTTATTGGATTGGTTAGAATTTTAGGGATTTAAGGTATTCGATGCTGGTGCGGGCTACAGCTTCCTGGTCATCACCTGGTTGGTCGTTCTCCACGATGAGGTGTTTGAAGCCTGCAACTTCTCTGTACGAGAAAAGGTCGGGGAAATCGATGATGCCATCACCCACGGGTGCGAAACTATTCCTGTCAGGCGAGTCGTAGGAATCTTTCACATGGACCAGTTCAAAACGACCCGGGTATTTTTTGAAGTACTCCCTGATATCAACCTTCCCCTTGTGGGCCCAGTAAAGATCGATTTCCATGGTCACCAGTTCCGGTACGGTTTGCTCAAGAATATAATCGTATAATACGACGCCCTCATCCCTTACAAACTCCTGGTCATGATTGTGATAAGCAAAGCGCAAACCATTTTTTTTGCAAATCTCACCCATGCGATTACACTCGTCCACCGCATATTTCACCTCATCAAAGGTGGGACTTTTACCGTCATCTGTCCAGGGCCAATAACACACAAGATACTTCTTACCCATTACCAGACAATTATCCATGCTTTTCTTTAATCCATCTCCCAACAAACCCGTGATGCTTGTCCCACCTGCCAGCGGCATGAGTCCAATTTCCTCCATGAAATCTTTCAACTCATCTGGTTTCTCTCCGTAGGTCCCACCGAATTCCAGGTACTTGTAACCCATATCTGCCAGCATAGTCATGGTCCCCCGATGATCTTCACGCATAAGGTCCTTTACCACATTGGTAATCAATCCGAAATCGTGCAGTGGATCATTTTCTTTTGTACAGGCGGATAAAAGGGATGGAAAAAGAGCTGCCCCGGTCAATCCGGCGGCTGAAGTAAAAAGAAAGTCTCTGCGTTTCATCAGAATATATTATTGTGTGACTTTAAATATAGACTAAACAGGAATACGAACATCCAATCCATTCAAGTAAAGTTCACCCATTTTAATCACTTGTCCATCCTACTCTTGATTCTATGGATAATTTACTATTTTTAAAGCACAACTCACACAACACTGACTTACCATGTCCAAACCCAAACTTCCCAGGAGGTCATTTCTCAAGACCGCGGCTGCTTCAACTGCCGGAATCACTATTGTCCCCAGCCATGTATTGGGGGGCCGGCTGGGCCATATTGCGCCCAGCGACAAACTGAACATCGCCGGGATAGGCATCGGCGGCAAGGGCCGTGTAAATCTCAGATCTATGAATACTGAGAATATTGTGGCGCTTTGTGATGTGGACTGGAAGTATGCGAAGGATTGTTTCAATGAGTACCCAAATGCTAAACAATACTGGGACTGGCGGCTTATGTTCGACGAGATGGGCGATTCAATCGATGCCATAATGATCGCCACTGCCGACCATACCCATGCAGCCATTGCTGCAACTGCCATTAAAGCAGGCAAGCATGTCTACTGTCAGAAACCCCTTACCCATTCAGTTTACGAATCAAGGCTTCTCACCAGGCTGGCAAAGGAGTACAAAGTAGCCACCCAGATGGGCAACCAGGGCAACTCGGCCCCCGAGGCCCGTACTGTGGAGGAGTGGATCTGGTCCGGGGAGATAGGTGAAGTGAAAGAAGTTCATGCCTGGACCAACCGACCCATTTGGCCCCAGGGACTGGAACGGCCGAAAGAGATACAAACAGCTCCTGATACCATGAACTGGGATCTCTTTATCGGTTCTGCTCCCATGCGCCCCTACCATGATATCTACACACCCTGGAACTGGCGTGGCTGGTGGGATTTTGGAACCGGAGCTCTTGGCGATATGGCCTGCCACATCCTCAACCCGGTATTCAATTCCCTGAAACTTGAGTATCCGATCAGGGTACAGGGATCATCTACTCTTATAAACACAGAATCCGCTCCCCAGGCCGAAGTGGTGGAGTATACCTTCCCTGAAAGATCGCTCTTACCCAGAGCAGTGAAGGTGAAAATGCCCGAGGCTAAGGTCTTCTGGTACGACGGCGGCATGATGCCTTCCAGGCCACTGGAACTAGCTGATGGTGAACCCATCATGGAGGATGGAATGGGTGGATGCATCTTCGTGGGAAGTAAGGATAAACTGATCTGTAACCTGGGAGGAATCAACCCAAGACTTCTCTCCGGCAGGAAACCCATTGTCCCCGAAACCCTTCGCAGGGTCGATAATTATCCTACAGGAGGCATCCAGGATGGACCTCACGAGCAGGACTGGATCAGGGCTTGCAAGGAAACCCCCGAAAACCGTGTTCAGCCCATGTCAAATTTTGATATGGCCGGACCATTCAATGAGATGGTGGTCATGGGGGTACTTGCAGTCAGACTCCAAAGCCTTGACAGGGAACTGCAATGGGATGGACCGAAAATGAGATTCACCAATATTTCGAGCAGCGATCATTTGAGGGTGGTGAAGTCGGATGCCTTCAGTGTAATTGAAGGGCACCCTCACTTCGACACCCAATATGCAAACTTGCCAGCACTTGAGACTGTTGAAGAATACATCCGGCACAATTATCGTGAAGGCTGGAACCTGCCAGAATAGTGCTAAATACATAAACATCTAAAAATGAAAAAGATTAAACTCTTTGCTACATTGATCCTGGCCCTTGCAGTGATATCCTGCAATCAACCAGGACAAAATCAATCCGGTAAAACTGAAAAGGCACTTAGCGATGAAGTGGCCATAAATTCCCTTTCCGACGTGGATAAGGAAGACGGATGGACATTGCTTTTTGATGGCCGGACCACAGAAGGATGGCAGAACTTTAACCAGGACACGCTTACCGGCTGGCTCGTTGAGGATGGCAGCCTCATGGGACAGGGTTTGGGAGGAGACATCGGGGGTGATATTGTCTCGGTGAAGGAGTATGATAATTTTATATTGA
>JAOZLK010000257.1 GCA_029934875.1 Bacteroidales bacterium
TCATTTCCCGACCCCATACTCCTGAAAATATCCCCGGCATAGTAAAGCACCACGTTGATGCCAACGAATTGCTGGAAGACCGAAAGCAGGATTCCTATTCCGATGATCAATCCGCCGAATGACAACCATGGAACCCTGCTCTCTTTCAGTGAAAGTTTCACATCTGAAAGCACCTGCTCGGCTGTACCCGGGTTGATTTTCTTCAGCAGGGCGAGGGCCTTGTTTTCCTGTTGTTTCAGTACCAGGTATCGAGGCGATTCAGGTATGAAGAAGAGCAGGATGAGGAAGAGGGCAGCCGGGATGGTTTCTGAGCCAAACATCCAGCGCCAGCCGACATCATTGATCCATTCGGCAGCCTGTCCTCTTGCAATTGCATAATTCACAAAATAAACCACCACCATACCAAAGATAATGGCGAACTGGTTCCAGGAAACCAGTTTACCACGAATATTGGCAGGAGCGATTTCGGCGATGTACATGGGCGACAGCATGGAAGCCAGACCCACTCCAATACCACCAATAACCCTGTAGAATATAAAGGAAGAGATGGTTGCCATGCCCATGAAGTTGAGTTTCTCGGGCATGGCTGATCCAAGGGCAGAAATTAGAAAAAGAATAGCAGCAAGGATAAGTCCCCGTTTCCTGCCAATACTCTGACTGATGTATCCACCCAATGATCCGCCGATGATGCAACCTACCAGAGCACTTGAAATGGTAAATCCTTTAATGGAATTACCCAGTCCCTCGGTGAGTACATTTTCGCCTCTTAAAAAGAAGAAATAAACAACAATAATGCCCACGACCCACAAAACTCCGCTGATGAGAAGGCCTTTTTTCTTTCCAAACAGCTTGATGACAAAACTGGTAATCAGTGCAACAATAATTACCAGGCAGATGGTGACAATCCCTTTGAACTGGATAATGGTGGCTGTAGCAAGGGCCGGGTCATTTTCCAGGGGAGTGATAAAGAATTGCCTGAGGGCATTGGTAGCACCGTTAATTACAGCTGTATCATATCCAAACAGAAGTCCACCCAATGCGGCCACCAGTGTCAAAGCAATGATTACCGGGGAGATGGAACGGGAATTAGAAGGTGTGGTCATGATGTCTATTTTATATACTGGTTAATTATAGCCTCGTAAAGTTCCTGCTTACCTGAAATCTGCCTGGGTTCTCCATTGGCTTTAGCCAGGGCCGCAAGCTCTTCAAGTTTCAGTTCGCCTTTTTCGAAGCTGGCGCCATTGCCCGAATCGAAGGATGAATACCTGTCGGCTTTCATCTTCATGTAGCTGGAGTTTTCAAGCAGGTCAAGAGTGATTTCAAAGGCCCTTGCAAAAGTATCCATTCCGGCGATGTGTGCAATGAAGATATCCTCCATGTCGGTTGAGTTCCTGCGTGTCTTGGCATCGAAATTAATTCCTCCTGTTGTGAATCCACCCTGTTCAATAATGGGGAACATGGACTCGATCAGTTCATACAGGTTGATGGGAAACTGGTCGGTATCCCAGCCATTCTGGTAATCACCCCTGTTTGCGTCGATGGAGCCGAACATGCCATTGTCCACTGCCACCTGAAGCTCGTGCTGGAAGGTATGGCCTGCAAGGGTTGCATGGTTTACTTCGATGTTCATTTTGAAATCATCGGCCAGTCCGTATTGCTTCAGGAAGCCTATTACAGTAGCTGTGTCAAAATCATACTGATGCTTGGTGGGCTCCATGGGCTTGGGCTCGATGAGGAAGGGACCGGTAAATCCTTTTCCGCGGGCATAATCCCTTGCCATGGTGAAGAAGCGGGCAATGTGTTCCTGTTCGCGTTTCATATCAGTGTTTAGCAAGGACATGTATCCTTCGCGACCTCCCCAGAAGACATAATTCTCACCACCCAGTGCAATGGTGGCATCCAGGGCATTCTTTACCTGTGTGGCAGCCCAGGGAAGTACATTGAAATCCGGATTACTGGCAGCACCGTTCATGTAACGGGGATTGGAAAAAACATTGGCAGTTCCCCACAGCAGTTTTGCACCCGAGGCGGCCTGCTTTTGTTTAGCGTAGGCCACCATATCGGTCATATTTTTTTCGTATTCTGCTACGGAGCTTCCTTCTATGGCTGCATCAATATCATGGAAGCAGTAATAGGGGGCCCCAATCTTGGTAATGAATTCAAAGGCTGCATCCATTTTATTTTGCATCCTGTCCAGGGCATTACTGCCATTGGCCCAGGGGAAAAGCTGGGTGCCGGGTCCAAAAGGATCTTCACCGGTGCCGCAGAATGTGTGCCAGTAGGCTATTGCGAATCGCATGTGCTCTTTCATGGTTTTTCCTGCCACAACTTTGTTTTCGTCATAGAATTTAAAGGCCATTGTATTGTCCGATTCCCTGCCTTCGAATTTCACCTTCCCTATTCCCGGGAAATACTCTTTGTTTCCTAATAATACATCCATTGTTTTTCTTATTATAAATTAATTTCCCGAACTGTTCTTAAGGCAAATTTCAAGAGCCCATTTCCAGTCCTCATAAGCTTCTTTATACTCATCGCTTTTCTCTCCTTCGGGCTCAATAACCATCATCTTATTGAGGTTTTCGAAGGCCTCAGGGAACGATCCGAAGGTTCCTGATCCGATTCCGGCGCCATTGGCGGCTCCAACAGAGCCATCAGTGTCATAAAGTTCAATGGTGGCTCCCGATATTTCGGCCAGGGTGTCTCTGAAAATGGGACTCAGGAACATATTGGCCATTCCTGCCCTGATTACCGAGGGATTAATTCCTATTTCCCTCATGATCTCCATCCCGTATTGCATCGAAAAAGCCACACCTTCCTGGGCGGCCCTTACCAGGTGCGCTTCATTGTGAATATTGAAATTAATATTCTTCATAGTGGCACCAACATTCTTGTTACCCAGCATCCTCTCGGCTCCGTTTCCAAAGGGAAGCATGAGCAATCCGTCCGATCCGATGGGTGCAGTCATGCCAAGGTCATTCAGGCCTGGATAGTTTTTCTCCCGCTGGGCAAGGTTCTGTTTCAGCCAGGAATACTGGATTCCCGTACCATTGATGCAAAGCAGTACACCAAGTCGTGCAAGTTCCGGACTGTGGTTTACATGGGCAAAGGTATTTACCCTGCTTTTTGGGTCATATTTTACCTCGTCGCTCACGCCATATACCACTCCCGAAGTACCGGCTGTGGCAGCAATTTCACCGGGATTCAATACATTCAAGGAGAAGGCATTGTTGGGCTGGTCTCCTGCCCGGTAGGCAATTTGTATCCCTGGAACAAGTCCCAGCTCCTCTGCCGCATCAGTGGATAAGCGTCCCTGCTCGGAGAAGGTGGGGACTATATCGGGAATCAGGTGCTGATGGATGCCGTAATGTTCAAGCAGAAAACTTGCAATTGAGTTTTCTTTAAAATCCCACATGATTCCTTCAGAGAGACCGGAAATAGTGGTGTTAATCTCACCGGTAAGTTTCATGGCAATGTAATCGCCGGGAAGCATGAATTTGAATGCTTTTTCGTAGACTTCGGGTTCATTCTCAATAACCCAGCTCAATTTAGAGGCTGTGAAATTTCCCGGAGAGTTGAGCAGGTGGGAAAGGCACTGTTCATTTCCAATGGCGTTCATGGCGTTTTCCCCCAGGGAAACAGCCCTGGAATCGCACCAGATGATTGAAGATCGCAGTAATTCATGATTCTTATCCACCAGAACAAGTCCGTGCATTTGATAGGCAACCCCAATGGCTCCAATATTGGAGGGGTCAATCTCGGCACTTTGCAAAACATCATTTGTGGCCAGGATCAGGTTGGACCACCAAGTTTCCGGGTCCTGTTCAGCCCAATCTGACTTTGGAGCTGATATTTTCATTTCTTTTTTTGGGTAGAAAGCCGAGGCTACACAGCGTCCCGATTCAGCATTGATCAGGCTGGCTTTAACCGATGAGCTTCCGAGGTCATATCCTAGTAAGTACATAGTGGTTGGTTATTGGTAATTGGTTATTGGTAATTGGTTAATGGTTATTGGTTATTAGAAGTTGAATCCAAGGGAATCTTTTCTGTGTTTGTCGTATTTGCTTTTATCAAAGCGGTAATAATAGGCTGGTTTATGGGCCACACCTGCCTGCTTTTCATCCAGCTGGACCAGGTATTTGGTTTTCAGTATCTTCTTTCTGAAGTTTCGGTTGTCAAGTTTGCAGTTGAGTATGACCTCATAGAGGGTTTGCAATTTCCGGATGGTGAATTTTTCGGGAAGCAACTCAAATCCAATGGGTTCGTTTCGCAGGGCATCCTGCAGATGGCGCAGTCCCGTTTTTATAATATCCTGGTGATCGAAGGCTAGCTGTGGCACCTGGTTTACATCGATCCATGAGGCTTTGTTTTTCAGGGCGTAATCAAGGTCGCTTTCAGAGATATTGATCAGGGCAAAATAGGCACTGGTAACAACCCTTTGAATGTTGTTACCGGTAGTTTCCTTAAACCAGTTCAGATCCTCTTCTTTGTAGATTCTGTCTGGATTTCCGAATAAAGCAAAGGGTTTGAGAAAGATGTTTTGAAGTCCGGTCAGTTCATTCAGGGTACGGGCAGCAGCAAGATCCAGATCTTCCCGCGTGGTAATGAAGTCTCCCGGGAGTTTGAGATCCTGTGCCGGAGCTCCATTCTCATTGCTGTAGTCACGCTGAATCAGGAGAACTTTTAGCTGACTCGTGCTGAATCCGAAGATTACACAGTCCACCGAAATATGGGGATTGATCGTTCTGACCACATTTTGCATGGGGCTAAAGTAGGAAACAAAATGATCAAAACCAAAGTTAACGTAAAAAATACGCTTACCCCTCTTTTCGGGGAAGGGAAATTGTAAAGGCGGATCCCTCGCCAAGCTTGCTGTCGACCCGGAAAGTACCTTTGTTTATCTTCAGAAATTCATAGGAGACCAAAAGCCCAAGACCGGTTCCCAGCTCACCCGATGTGCCGGGAGTACTTTTTATCTTTTCAGCAGAGAACAGGGTTTTTACCTTCTCTTCCTCCATGCCAATTCCCGTATCTGACACAGAGATATCCACCATATCTCCATTGATTTCTGCGCTTACAGTTATCGTGCCGCCAGGTGCAGTATATTTCAGGGCATTGGCCACAAGATTCCGTATTATGGTATTGAGCATATTCAAGTCAGCTGCCACATGCAAATCGCCTTCCAGTCGGTTTTTCAGCTGGACCTGCTTGGTCTTGGCCTGGGCGGAATAAAGGTCAAAAATTTCATGTGTAAGCTCCCTGATCACTACCTGTACTGGATTATTTTTTATAGTTTGGGTCTGGGATCTGGCCCATTCCAGGAGATTGAAGAGCAGGTCATAGGCTGTGGTGGAGGAGCTGTGGATACACTCAAGGTACTCTTCTACCTGGTCTATTTTCATGGCTCGGAAATCTTCTCTTAGTATCTCGGAGAATCCGATAATGGACTGAAATGGATTTTTTAAATCGTGTGCGATGATCGAAAAAAGCCTGTCCTTACTTGCATTGAGGTTTTTCAACTCATCGCGCTGCGATTCCAGCTCATACTTCTGCTGTTTGATCTGCAGGTCGGCCTTTTTCAGCGCAGTAATATCCGAGTCAATCAGGAACATGGAGCAAACCTTCCCATCCTCGTCAAGGATGGGAGTAATGTTGGTCTGGTACCACGCATCCCTTGATTCATGATCCTGTGTTCTGGAGGTGTAGGTATAGGCTTTGCCACTACTCAGAACCTCTTCAAGAATCTCCTTAATTTCACCTTTTGAGGAAGATTCCTTAAGGTTCAGTCCCCGCTCTTTTGTAAACTCTTCAAGTGTACTTGCGTACCTGGTTTCAAATCCCTTGTTTGCCCATTTAAAATTAGCCTCCCGGTCCATGATAACCACGATATTTTCGGTCCCGCTGGCCACAAGGGAAAGTTCCTTCATACGCTCCTGGTCTCTCTTCTGCGAAGTAATATCTCTTCCGATTCCCACAATACCGGCAACATCCCCGGATTTGTCACGAAAGGGAATTTTTGTGGTTGAAAGGATCACCTCCCTGCCTGAAGGATCGTTAAGTTTCTCCTCCTGGTTGATCAGGGGATTTTCGCCTTTCATGATCCTTTGTTCATCCTCATAAAAACTCCTCGCCAGGTCTTCAGAATAGTAATCGAAATCAGTTTTCCCGATCATCTCGGTAGGATCATCAATTCCGTGATTCTGGGCCAGGTGCTTGTTAGCAAGTATGAAACGACTTTCCCTGTCCTTGATATATATCCAGTCGGGCATGCTGTCGATTAGCGTATGAAGGAGATTGGTTTCCCCGGGTTCCGTGGAAAGATTCTTTTTTGAGCAGCTGTCAAACTGTCGTCGTAGCCTTCGATTACTGAAGAACAAGATAACAAAGGCGACAATGCATACAGTAGCAATAAGCCACGGGAACAATGAATTAGTCGGCAAGATCAGCAAGTGGAAGCCAGGGTGCATTCAGGAGTTTTAGGTTCAATACTGAACCTAAAGTAGAAATTATTTCATTAACAAAGAGGGTAGCCAGAGACTGATCCCCGGAATGTAGGTAACCAGCATGAGGACGATGAACATGACCACAAACATAGGCAGGAGTGGCTTGACCACCTGTTCAATTTTCAGGTTAGCAAC
>JAOZLK010000258.1 GCA_029934875.1 Bacteroidales bacterium
ACATGCCGATTCTTCCATTTGACATGGCAATACCCGTATAAGGCTCTTTGTTTTGCGTCGTTATATGCCAATCGTCATTTTGAGCAGATACAAATACACTTGACAATAATAAGATTGCCATTATTACTTGCTTCATGTTTTTCTTTTTGTGTATTGTGAAAGTCTACATGTACTTTACCACAGGATGCCACAGCACCCATAAAATGAGACCTGCGTTTTTAATCCTCACATATTCGATCAATTCCATCACATCCATGCCGGACCTGAAATCGACGCCGAAGATATTCCAGTATTTACTTCATCTGTCAATGCAGCCTAACAAAAATTTCCCAATGACCTTAATTCATGATTTCTATCCTTTCAGAGAGTCTGATGTCTTGTGATGATCCGCCTACCTGTATTTCAAACTTACCCTCTTCTATATCGAAATCACCTGTGTTTTCATTCCAAAATGTGAAATCATCATAGGAAAGCTGAAGCTGAACAGTCTTTGTCTCTCCTGCTGCTATGTTTATTCGTTTGAATTCCCGTAACTCCTTCTCAGGCTGAATTACAGAGGATTCTATATCCTTAACATAAAGTTGAACGACTTCGTCACCACCCACCTGGCCTGTGTTACTCACATCTAAACTGACAAGTATCTCCATATCCTTAGCGTTGCTGAATTCTTTTGCATTCACTGTAAGATTTGAATATTTAAATGTGGTATAACTTAAGCCATATCCAAAAGGATAGAGCACTTCCTTGTCGAAGAACCAGTAAGTTCTTCCTTTGGTGATATCATAGTCGCCAATATGGGGCAGGTCATCCTCCGTCCTGTAGTAGGTTACTGGTAACTTTCCGCCAGGGTTATAATCACCAAACAGGACGTCTGCAATGGCGTGCCCCTGTTCCTGACCGGTATACCATGCCTCAAGAATGGCCGGTAGGTTCTCTTCTTCCCAGTTGAGCTTGATCTGGAAACCTTTCAGTGTGACCAGCACCACCTGGTCCACCTGTTTCGCGAGTTCAACGGCTCTTGCCATAAGGACTTCATCGGACTCTTTTGTATTGTCGAGATAATCATCATAGAGCATCTTAAATTCAATTTCCTCCACAGCGGTAGCATATATTTGCTCCTGGCTTACTTCATCTTCTCCCTCTTCTGGATCGATCCATTCCTCCGGACTGAAATTGATCTTTTCCTTAAAGGTGATGTTGCAACCTTTTTCATGGAAGACCTGGACCCTGTCTCCCACTTTCTCTTTGATTCCTTCCAATACCGAGATCTTCCGGGAAGGAATGCCACTGTAGGAGCCCAGGCGGCATTTGTTTGCGTTGGGACCGATCACTGCAATGGATTTCATTCCATCACTTGAAAGGGGCAGTGTATTCTCGTCGTTCTTGAGTAAAATAATGGCTTCTCTGGCCGCTTTCAGGGCCAGTTCCCGGTGTTCTTCACTTTCAATCACCTCTTCACCTATGCTGCTGTACGGCACCTCCCCGGGTTCTGCAAACAGGCCCAGTTTAAATCTTCCCAGGAAGAGGCGCTCCACGGCCATTGAGATGTCTTCTTCCGAAATCAACCCTTGCTTACAGGCATTCACAAGCGCATCCAGGTAGACAGGTCCGCAATTTAATTCACAACCTGCTTTGACGGCAAGTGCTGCCGCTTCCTCACCCGTTTTAACGTATTTATGGTTTTCTACCATATCCACGATCGCCCCACAGTCCGATACCACATAGCCTTCAAAGCCCCATTCATCGCGCAGGACCGTGGTGAGCAGCCAGTCATTTGCACAGGCCGGCACCCCGTTTACCCTGTTGTAGGCGCACATGGACGAGAAGGCGCCACCTTCCTGAAAACAGGCTTTGTAAGCCGGAAAATAGTACTCCCTTAGCCAGCGCTCATCCACCTCGGAGTTGCCATCGTGACGGTTGAATTCAGAGTTATTGGCCACAAAGTGCTTTGGAGAGGCTATGGTTTTCAGATAGGTCGGATGATCTCCCTGAATTCCTTTTACAAAAGCCACTGCAATTCTGGACATCAGGTAGGGATCTTCACTGTAGGCCTCATCATTCCGTCCCCATCGCGGGTCGCGGAGCATATTTATATTTGGGCTCCACATGGATGGATCTATCTCGCCCAGATTATTATAAGCGCGTATTTCGTCTGAAACAGCCGTAAATACTTCTCGTACCAGTGACGGATTCCAGGTACTGCCCAGGGCGATGGATTGGGGGAATGATGTGGCTCTTGCCAGCACACCTCCGGGCGCTTCAGAAATACCATGCAAGGCCTCATTATGATAATGGAATTCAGGAACACCTAATCGCGCTATGGCAGGAGCGAAACTATTCATTTGAGCAACTTTCTCCTCCAGCGTCATACGCGATACCAGGTCCAAAGCCCTTTCTTCGAAGCTCAGGCAGGGGTCCAGGTATGCGTGAGGATTCTCATTCTGGGCATATGCCGAAAGATGAACGATACCGATTATGATGAGGACTACTGAAGATCTCATAGTTTTTATGTTTGTACGTTATTTATTTATGAGGTCATCTCCATATCTCGATCTTCTCACCCATGTAAGAAATTACTCTGTCCGGTTGAGCAGTTATTTCAACACCGCAGCCGTGGTCTTTTGCCACCCATGTGACTTGGAATGTACGCTCCTTCAACATTCCGGGGAATTCACCCTCTCTCTTTTCAATGGTGAGTTTTTGCTCTCCTTCGTTCCATACAAACTTGATAGTGGCATAAATGCCCTTTTCATAGTTGTAGGTGTCATTCTCGTCTTCATAGAGTTCAAATGCCCCGTCAGCACCCGTATAAATGCGCAATTGAATGGGATCTGCTGGCTTTTCATCTGAATACTGAATGAAAGGCCCCATGGGAACGATCGAACCTGCCTTGACATACAGGGGGATCTTATCGATGGGTGCATCCACTGTGATCTCCCGCCCACCTTCTAATCTTTCGCCGGTCCAGAAATCAATCCATGTGTGTCCGTCTGGCAGGTAAAGATCCCTTGTTGTCTTGTTATCAGTGGCATGGGTCCTCTGATTTGGTGTGATCCAATAAAACTCATTAAAATCGCCCTCTGCGCAGTAGTCCACGACAATTTTATATTTTGTTTGCGCTTTGAGATTGTGAAGGGACGCCTTTTCACCGGTTTCCAGCTCTTCGACACCTACCTCCACGTTAAAGGGAGAAAGGATCACATCACCACTGAATTTGTTCAGGTAGATTTCGTAGCGCCCGGCTTCCTTTGTAAGAATCTGCCCGGATAATTTGGTGCACCCCATGGCGAAACACTCACCCCATTCTTCCCAGTTTCCAGGATGTTCTGTCGCACTCTCTGCATCCTTTATAAAACTAACATCTACTTCTTCCTCCGTGGTTTCTTCCTCCTCCATTTCAATGGACTCCACAAGCAACAATCCTTCTTCGCCCTGTGGATTGAAATAATGGCTGGAAGGAATGGGTGCCGGACGGATATCCTTGCCCATGACACTTTTAAGGACCGGATTTACCAGGAAGGCATCTCCAAACATATACTGATCTGTGATCTCGTGGGTCTGTTCATCTCCGGGGAATACAAAAGGCAATCCCCTCATGATGGTATAACCCTCGTTCGTTACCCGCCAGGCCAGGGAATAAATATATGGGAATAGTCTGTAGCGCAGATTGTTAGCCTTTAATAGTGCGTCGTAAGGCCATGATCCTGGTTCACCAAAGCGCCAGACTTCGCGCGGATAGAATGTGCCGTGTGAACGGAACAGGGGGCAGAAAGCGCCGTATTGGAACCACCGTACATAGAGTTCCTTGTATCCTTCCGGAATGTAATCCTGAGGTGCCCCTTCAGGCAGGAATTCTTCAGCAAAGAAGCCGCCTATATCTGATGTCCAGTAGGGCAGGCCACTCATACACAGGTTTAATCCGGCAGGAACCTGGTATTGAAGCACCTCCCAGGTTGAGTTTATATCTCCTGACCAGATGGCGGCCCCGTAGCGTTGTTGTCCGGTAAATCCGGAACGGCTGAGCATAAAGACCCTTTTCTGATCAGTAAGGGCTCTCTGGTTGCGGTATATGTGTCCGGATTCCACCAGCGAAAAAGGATTTAGGTATCTTCTGAATGTGCCTAAAACATTCTGCAGACCGTTATTGATGAGTTCGTGCTTTATGCAATAAGGGTAGAATTCATTATTTACTGCAGGCTCTGTACCATCCAGCCACCAGGCATCTACCCCCAGGTCAAAGAGATTCTTCTTCATGTGACTCCAGAATATATCACCACATTCTTCGCTGAACATGTCACATATGAAACCACCATCCGCAACAATGTTATCATAAGCATAGCCGGCGGCCTTTATTTCTTTATAGATATCTGTTTTCTTATCGGAGCCGGGCCAGATCGTGATCATGTAATGGTAGTTGAGATCGTGTATCTCCCGGATCATTTCTTCTGGTTCCGGGAAAAACTTTTTATCAAAGATCATGGCGTTCCATCCATTTTCTCCCCAGTATTCCCAGTCCTGAATAATATTGTCGATGGGGATCCTGCGTTCCCTGTATTCCCTTGCTGCAGAAAGGATCTGCTCCTGTGATTCGTATCTTTCCTTGCTCTGCCAGTAACCATAGGCCCACTTACCGAACAGAGGAGCATGACCGCTTAGTTTTCTGTACTCGGCAATGATGCCATCATTCGTTTCAGCATGGATAAAGTAGTAGTTGATCTCATCCGCCACCTCCGATCGTATGACCATGTTGTCGATATCGGTCTCATTGTCAAATTGAGTTTCGGAATAATTGTCCCACAAGATCCCATATCCCTTCGATGACAGAATAAATGGATTGACCGCGTGGTGATTGGTTTGCATCAGGAGCTCTCTATGCCCCCGGTAGTTCATTACACCGTTGTTGATCTGGCCCAATCCGTAGATGGCTTCATTTTCGCCCAGGCTGAACTGCTGCTCGATGTTATAGTACTGGTCCAGGGGTGCGTCCACGTATTCCATCTTGCGTTGTTTCTCGAGCAACAAGGAGTTCTTGTCCTTGTCGAAGAATTCGATGAGGCCTTCATCTGTGTGGACGATTGCCGTGATACGCGAGGTGGAGAGGGTGATGGTTTTGGCATCCTGCACCACGGTGAATTCAACCGGATCCCGATCCTGGTCAATGACCGAGAGGCTTTTCCTGGCAGAAAATTCACCGGTGGCAGATGCCAGTACCTGAATGGCATTTTCGGAAATAACGTTTAACCTGAGACTTTGAATCCCTCCTGTTGTAGATTCATTCAAAGTTATCTTCACGCCCTTTTCGGTTTTTTCGTACTGTGCTTTGTTGCACGAGGCAACAAATACAAGACCTAAAAAACAAGCTAAAATAATCCTATTTTTTTTCATAATGAGCTTTACTAATTGAGCTGGAACTCGGTCGGCGATGCAGCCGACAGCGGGGTATAAACCACCAGTGTCTCTGTCCCATCCGTGTCTGTAATAATCCCCTGTCGAAGATCTTTTCCGGCAGGAATGCTTTTACCGTTGATCTTGAGATCCGCATGTTTTCCCTTCTTCCAGTTCTTAACTACGAAGCATGGATTCTCAATGGGATGATCCTCTGAGCCCATCAGGGTAAATGAAACTCCCTCCTCCTCTGTTTTTATTACGTAGGCTCTCTGAGACTGATCATATCCGAAAGATTCGCCTCCCCTTAAACCTGTCAGTTCTGCCGGGTGAAGCCAGGATCGGGCCAGGATCCGGAGCTCATCGATGGACATGCCGTTCATACCTTCAAGCATGTGCCGCTGGGCCCAGTTCCGGCCTTTTTTGTCACTGTCCTTAAACATGAGGTGCGTATAACCGTTGCTGGAGGTTCTGTCCGCTTTAATAGCCCGTACGCCGTCGGTGGGTAATTGCCCTATGGGCCAGTGGGTATATACCACCATTCTGGAATAAGGTGCCCGGCGTCCATCTGCATCGCCATACAGCTCTCCCCCGCTGAAATTTGCGATGGTGAAGGGTTTGTATTCAGATTTGTAATTAATTTGCTGGATCTGAAGGGGAGTGGTCTCCCAGTCATCCTCAAGCACCAGCGGGCTTTCTTCCGACCAGTCGTAGGACTTACTTGTCTCAAAGTTTGCCAGCGTGACGGTATTGTTATACACCTCTGATATGCTTTCTGGTGTCTGGCCAGGTCCCATCACGCCGATGGATTCCTGCCATTCATGGGATTCAGGATCATCACTGGACCAATGGACCATTCTCTTGCAGGCTACTCCATCCGGGTAGATGTAATAATACCAATCGCTCCAGTCACTCCAGCCCGTTTTTTTGTCGAGGTTTTGCTGGGTACCATTTATCTGGATCTGGGCATACCTCCAGTGAATGACTTTCCGGGCAGGGGTATTTTCGATCAGACGCACATGCGAGATATTTGACTTTTTATCACTCATGGGTTCTCCCCAAGAGCCCCCCGGATCCCAGGATTCATTAAACTGATTATTATACCACTGGTTTTCCGGATTGGTGATTTGAGGAATGAAAGACATGCCTCTCCAGAAAATGAACCTGGTGGGATTTTCATCAAATTCCACCACGATATCACAATGCCTGCCGAACAGTGATAGATT
>JAOZLK010000259.1:0-2286 GCA_029934875.1 Bacteroidales bacterium
TACCTCCTGTCTGAATATGTAAATGCAGCCTTTTCCAAGGAGGTTGCCGGCCAGACCGACTTTGACAGGGAGGTCATCAAATTGGACGACCGGGTCAATGCCATGTACCTTGTGCAATCGGGTGGTCTGATCACGATTTTCCCGGACCCCGGTGCAGAGAACCACAAATGGCAATCTGTTTCAGATGCACTTGCAGCCACAAGCGGACATGACCATGGGAGCATATCCGATATATTTGTGCACTACCTGGAAGATGTTCGGGGTGGTGATTATATTTCTGCACAGTCGAGAATGGATGCTTTAATGGAGAACCAGGTAGCAAACGAATCCTTACTGCCATCCGAATCCAAGAAGAGGCTGGAGATTACCTATAACCGGATTGATATTTTTCCGCGACTGGCCAAGTTTTATGGCATTTTCGGCGTGGTACTCATGGTGCTGCAGTTTTTGCTGGTTTTCCGCCCGAAGAAACTGTACAGCAGGCTCTTTACCATCGGCATCATTCACCTTGCAGTTGCCTTTGTGATACATACAATAGTGCTGGGAATAAGGTGGTATATCAGCGGACATGCTCCAATGAGTAATGGCTATGAATCCATGGTCTTTGTGTCCTGGGTAACACTGATGGCCGGATTGATTTTTATGAAACGTTCTGGTTATGCCATCGCACTCACCGCCATCCTGTCGGCTCTTTCACTTATGGTTGCAGGGATGAGTAATATGAATCCTGAGATTACCAACCTGGTGCCGGTGTTGAAATCGCCCTGGCTTACCATACATGTGGCAGTGATCATGGCCGGCTATGGATTCCTTGGACTCGCTTCCATTATGGGATTACTGAATGTGGTTCTCTATGCTGCGCTTACACCAAAGAATAAGGGACGGATCCTGGAGGTAATAAACCAGGTGACCAATGTGAACCATATGACCTTGATCGTGGGCCTCTATTTCATGACCGCTGGAGTTTTCCTGGGAGGTGTATGGGCCAACGAGTCATGGGGCCGATACTGGGGCTGGGATCCCAAGGAAACCTGGGCCCTGATTACCGTACTGGTTTATGCCTTTGTGACCCATATGCACCGGATACCAGGTATGCGGGGGACCTTTGCCTTTAACATGGCATCCTTTATCAGCTACTCATCTGTGATGATGACCTATTTTGGGGTTAATTACTTCCTGGGGGGAATCCACTCTTATGCAAGCGGATCGGCCTTCAAAGTACCGGTCGGTGTATATGTGGCCATTGTGCTTTTGACCCTCCTGGCAGTCTTTGCTTACAGACAATACAATAAGCATCTCCACAATGAGTCACAGGAGGATGAAAGATAAGCTTAGTAAATCCTTAAGAATTAATAAGGGACTGTATTGAGGTCGGAGCGGTTCTGATTACCAAAGTCAATGACGCAGTTGACCCGGTATTTTTTATGAGGCCGTATGGCCACTCCGACCGAATTATAACTCTCATTGAGGATATTCTTTCGGTGTCCCAGATCCTTGATCCCATCATCGATTAAAAGAGTAATCACAATACTGAGAGCATCCTGGTAACCGTAGGAGCAATTCTCGGCCCACCCATTGTATGGGTTTCCCCTGAAGGGAGCAAAACGCTTGTCCATATCCTTATGGCCCACATGTCCTGTTTCGCCAGAAAGGACAGCATGCCCCTGGGCCACCGAAGTCAGATCCTCCTCGGGATACAGCGGGGTGAGCCCCTCTACCTTTTTAAGATCTCTGTAAAGCGATTTCAGATAGCTGTTTTTTTTAAGCTGCTTCTCTTCAACATAAGCTTTCACAAATGTTTCTGCAAAGAGGGCCCCCTTGTGTCGGGCCATATTCATGAAGAGAATAGTCTTTTGCTCCTCCTCTGTCATGTAGGGGATGTCACGACTGGTATAGAGATCCTGTACCAGCTCTTTATCCCATTTGTTCCATGCCGATTCCTGTGCGGATATTTTAATTCCGGTAAAGAGGAGTGGAAAAAGAAAAATGAATATGGGTTTCATAAAGAGCTTTTTCAATGGATTGCCTGTAATGGATCAGCATGGATCAGACTGATTTTCTATTCCTTTACGACGTAAACCTGTCCGTTTTCAAAACGAATCACCTTAATTGGGTCACCCCTGTCGATTAAACCGTATTCTGATTTGGCATCATAGAGTTTGCCACTGACCATTACCTTACCTGAAGGACGAAGTACTGTATGGGCTGTTCCACTTTCACCCAACAGGGTTCCTCCTTCGGTCTCTACCCCGATGAATCCGTCACTAACCTGCTGTTCGCTTTTCA
>JAOZLK010000259.1:2386-6594 GCA_029934875.1 Bacteroidales bacterium
AAGCCCGGGATTGCAAAGACCTCAACCATGACCAGGATGATGCCGACAATAAAAATAATCAGCTCCCAGTTTTCGGCCATACCTTCCAGGTAGAGGGGGGCAAAATACAAAAGGGCTGCCAGGAGGGAGGCAATCAGGGGGAAGCCAATGCCGGGCGACTGCAGCTCGAAGTAGATTCCGCCAATGATGATCATAATTAAAACTCCGCTGAGCATTGGATTGATCAGGAAGCCGATCACCTTGTCCATTCCCGATGGTGTATACGATTTCAGAGTGTATTCTTTAATGCCCAGCTGCCGGATCACATCTTCCATGTTTTCGGCAATTCCATCGCAGTACCCGTGCTCAATTGCCTCGGAGGCCGTGAAAGTAAGTACCTGTCCGGTATCGCTTACCCCCTCCACAAAGAGTTTAGGATCGACCATTGCCTCTGCAATCGAGGGATTGCGGTGCCAAACCAGAAGGGTGTCGCCACCCGATATTATTGTGTCTTTACCATGTGCTTCTGCTGTGGCGCGCATGGTTGCCCGCATATAGGACTGGTATTTATCAGGGACCTGTTCGCCGGTCTGGTTAACCACTGTGGCGGCACCGATCTTGCCCCCTGCCTTCATATAGATGCTGTCGCAGGCAATGGAGATCAGTGCTCCTGCCGAGGCAGCATTATCATCAATGAATACATGCACCGGAATGGGTGAGTTAAGCAGTTTTGTGCGGATGGAGTCGGCAGCACTTACCTCGCCCCCGTAGGTGTTTAGATGGAGAATAATCACATCGGCCCCCAGTTCAGTAGCCTCTTCCATAGCTTCTTGAGTGATACGCCAGGTGGGCGCAGCAATCATGTCCATAATGCTGAAAGTGTAGACCAGGATTCCGGAATCATCTTCGGAAAGTATGCCCTTGTTTCTGCTTGTATCGGGTGCTAAGATCTGACTGCTTAACAGAAGGGTCAGGATCAACAATAGGGCTGAATGGAGGTATCGCTTCATAATGATTGATTATACTCAAAAGTACGAATATTTTCTGCTAAATTTGTGGCCTGAAACAATTCATCGCTTATGCTACTCAATCAGCTTACGGCAATATCTCCCATTGATGGCAGGTACAGGTCAAAAACGGAATTACTCTCGGACTTTTTCTCGGAGTTTGGACTTATCAAATACCGGGTACAGATTGAGGTAGAATACTTCATAGCGCTCTGCGAAGCAGGAGTTCCTGCACTCAAGGGAGTAGACATTGAGAGTTTCTCCGGACTCAGAGATGTATACACTTCATTTTCTCTTGCTGATGCCCAGAAGGTAAAAGATATCGAAAAGGTCACCAATCACGATGTAAAGGCAGTTGAGTATTTTTTGAAAGAGAAGTTTGAAGACCTGGGCATGGGTGAGCATAAGGAGTTTATCCACTTCGGGCTCACATCTCAGGATATTAACAACACTGCAACCCCACTATCCCTGAAAGATGCCATGGCGAGAACGTACTACCCTTTGCTGGATGAGTTGACGGGAGTTCTGGAAAAGCTTGCCAGTGAGTGGGATGGCATCGCTATGCTGGCGCGTACCCACGGTCAGCCTGCATCGCCTACCAGGCTGGGGAAGGAGATCAGGGTTTTTATTGAACGCCTGGACGTTCAGCTCGAGCAGCTCGAGGAGATCCCGGTGCCCGCAAAATTCGGAGGAGCTACAGGTAATATGAATGCTCATAAGCTTACCTACCCAGAGATCGATTGGTTCAGTTTTGGTGAGCGTTTTGTTGTTGAGGTGCTGGGACTGAAGCGGTCCTGGCCAACAACCCAGATTGAACATTATGACAACCTCGCAGCCATGTTTCATGCCTTCCAACGGATCAATACCATTTTACTGGACCTTGCACGCGATCTATGGACCTACATCTCCATGGATTACTTTAAGCAGAAAATAAAGAAGGGGGAGATCGGGTCCTCGGCTATGCCGCACAAGGTGAACCCTATCGATTTTGAGAATGCGGAGGGGAACCTGGGTTTGGCGAATGCCACCTTCTCCCACCTTGCATCCAAGCTGCCCGTTTCCCGCCTGCAGCGCGATCTGACCGACTCCACGGTCCTCCGGAACCTGGGTGTTCCCCTGGGTCATACCCTGATTGCCATGCAATCTATGATCAAGGGGCTGGGAAAACTGATTGTGAACGAAACGGCCATCCGGGCCGACCTGGAGCGTCATTGGCCGGTGGTAGCCGAGGCGATCCAGTCGATCCTTCGGCGCGAAAACTATCCCAAGCCCTACGAGGCCCTTCTGGATCTGACCCGGACCAATGAAGCAATTACACAGGAGACCATCAGGGATTTTATAAACGGATTATCCCTTAGTGAAGATGTGAAGGCTGAGCTCTTGAAAATAACTCCCTGGAATTATACCGGACTTTAGACACTTATGAAAAGAATTTTCAAACTTTTAAAATACCTGTATCCATATAAAGGGAAGGTTGTTCAAAATGTTATTTTCAATGTTCTGGGCGCATTTTTCACCCTTTTCTCCTTTGCCCTGGTGATGCCCTTCCTTGGGATTCTTTTCGACAACCAAACCATGGTTACCGAAGCGGCTGAATTTGAACTGAGCACGGATTATTTGCTTCACACCCTTAACTATTACATGAGCAAGATCATGTTGAACCGGGGAGCAACAGGTGCACTGACCATGGTAAGCATCCTGGTTGTGGCTTTCAGCCTTTTGAAAAACAGTTTCATTTACCTGGCAAATCATGTGCTTGCACCCATCAGGGCTTATGTGGTGAGGGACATGAGAAACGATATCTATAAGAAGGTGCTCAAACTTCCTCTCTCTTTCTATAACGAGGCAAGGAAGGGTGATGTGATTGCCAGGATATCCAATGATGTACAGGAAGTCGAGAACTCGGTGATCAGCTCCCTTCAGATGCTAACGAGGGATCCAATCACCATCGTCGTATACCTGGTTTTTCTTTTTTCCATCAGCTTTAATCTGACAATTTTCGTGCTGATACTCATTCCCCTTGCAGGTGTTATCATCGGGAGAATTGGCCGAAAGCTTCGCAGTACCTCATTCAAGGGTCAGCAGCGTTTGGGTGAGCTGATGTCACAGATTGAGGAGACCCTTACCGGCTTAAGGATCATCAAGGCTTTTAATGGGGAAGCCCGTATGGAAGGGAAGTTTATGGAAACCAACCATCGTTTTGCCCGCTTGCTCAAATGGGTCTTTCGCCGCAGGTACCTGGCCAGTCCGATCAGTGAATTCCTGGCTACCATTGTCCTGATGGCGATCATGGCTTTTGGAGGTACCATGGTCCTTGATGGAAAAGGAAGTCTTAGCGGTGAGTCCCTGATCTTTTTCCTCATTATCTTCAGCCAGATCATTACTCCCGCGAAGAGCTTTACAACGGCCTGGTTTGGTATTCAGAAGGGGCTGGCTTCGGTGGACCGGATCGATCAGCTTCTGGATGCCGATGTGAAGATTTATGAAAAGGCCAATCCCCTGGATAAGGATCAGTTCAATGAGTCCATCGAATACAGGAATGTCTCCTTTAAATATGAGAAAGAGTACGTGCTGAAGAATGTCTCCTTCACCATGAAAAAGGGGGAAACAATTGCCCTTGTTGGGAAGTCCGGATCCGGAAAATCAACCCTGGTCGATCTTCTGCCCAGGTTTATGGATGTGGACCAGGGTGAAGTGCTCATCGACGGGATCCCGGTTAGCGATTATGCTTTAAAACCCCTGCGAAGGATGATGGGGATTGTGAGTCAGCAATCCATCCTTTTTAACGAATCATTTAAGAATAATATAGCCTTCGGCATACAGGGTGAGCCAGAGGAGGCGGATATCATCAATGCGGCCAGGATTGCCAATGCCCATAAATTTATCATTGATACTGAATACGGCTACGAGACAGGTGTCGGAGAAGCAGGAGGAAAGCTCAGCGGGGGACAAAAGCAAAGGGTGAGTATTGCCCGGGCGGTACTGGCCAATCCTCCAATTCTGATCCTTGATGAAGCCACTTCTGCACTGGATACCGAATCGGAACGACTGGTACAGGAAGCGATCATCAACCTGATGAAAAATCGTACCTCAATCGTCATCGCCCACCGCTTATCAACCATCAAGCATGCCGATCAGATTCTGGTCATTGATGAAGGGGAAATTGTTGAGCGGGGAACTCATAATGAGCTCATCAAGAAAGAGGATGGGCTTTATAAGAAG
>JAOZLK010000260.1 GCA_029934875.1 Bacteroidales bacterium
CTGGCAGAAAAGCTGGATGGGTGCACCCCTGGCAGATCACTGGACCTTCGGTCCTGAAACCGATACAGGATTGGTTGTGGTATTTACCAACTGCGAAAGAATTGATCTAAGCCTGAATAACAAACTGGTTTCTTCACTGGAACGTAGTGCTTTTGCCGACGGGGTTATACGCTCGGCCATCCCCTACGAAGCAGGAGAACTGGTTGCCACTGCATTTTTCCTTGATGATTTCGGAAAAGAACAGCAGATTACCGACACGCTGACTACTACTGAAAAGCCCTATGCCCTTGCCATGCATCCTGACAAGAAACAGATAAAATCCAACAACAGGGAGATTGTCCATATAACCACAGAGGTGGTGGATAGCACCGGCACCTTGAATCATTTAAGCCAGCACCAGGTGAACTATACACTTGATGGCCCCGGGCGAATCCGCGTTATTGATAATGGCGACCTGGCCGACCATACTGTTCCGGGATCTACTTCGAAGAAGGTCAGAAGGGGAAAACAATTGCTGATCCTCCAGGCCGGAGGTGAACCTGGCGACCTTATTATCAACGCAAGCGCTGAAGGATTAAAACCTTCAAGGGTTAAAATTAAAACAACAGATTAATACTGAGTATGTATTAGCTCACTTCACCCACCTCCAGCCCGAACGAAGCTGCTCCTTTACCACCCCTTCCATGATGTGATACCTTTCGATGTGATTCTTCTCCATATCGAGGTCATCGATTACAAAACCTATATCAGGAAACTGCTCGGTGGCTGAGATGACCATGTCCACCACCGGTCCGCTTTCCTCCACCACAATGGTTGCCGAGTATTTCTGGGCTTCCCGGGGTTTAAAAACATAATCGGTATGGTGCTCCATACCAAAGGCATGGTGCACTTCGGTCTGTTGATCCAGATCAAGAATCGCAGAAGACTTTATGGTCAGTACTTTCATCTTGGTATTTTAGAAATATAAATTATCTAATCGATTTTCTTTGCTGCGCTGATCCCGATTAATATGGTGGTACCTATACCCGGCTCACTCTCGATTCTCATCCATCCCTTGTTCGACTGAACAATCTCATTACAGATATTAAGACCGAGACCGGATCCCTTCTCCCCTTTTGTACCATTGGTGGAGTAATGGTCATTTGAATCGAGCAGCTTTGAAAGCATAGATTCCGGTATCCCAATTCCGGTATCACGGATAGAGATCACAACCTCTCCATTTTCTTTTTTTGATGAGATGTAAACGCTGCCCTTCTCCGGTGTGAATTTAATGGCATTGCTCAAGAGATTCCTGATCACCACATAAAGCTGATCACGATCCGCTTTAAGAAAATGTTCTTCACTGATGAATACCTCCACCTTCAATCCCTTTTCCCTGATCCCAATAGTTACCAGTTCCAAACTTTCATCAATCAATTCCTTAAGTTGAAAGCGGGTCAGGTTGGCCTTTAACCTACCGGTTTGCGAGCGCCCCCAAACAAGCAGGTTATCCAGAAGGTTGTAAGTACTCTCCGAGGAGATGGCCATCATCTGCAATAATTCGCTTTGCTCTTCTTCTGACATGTTTCTATTTTCGATCATCATTTCAAGGGCCTGACGGATGTATCCAATGGGTGCCCTGACATCGTGACCAATAATTGAGAAAAGCCTGTTTCGCGCATTCATGGCCTCAACCAGCTCTTTGTTTGATTTCTCGAGCTTCTTTTTCTGGTTCTTCAGCTGACTGGAAACTGACTGCAATTCGGCGGTACGCACCTCCACCAGCTCCTCCAGGTTATTCCTTACCAGGCCTAATTCACCGGTCAGCTTCTCAGATTCGGCCTGCAGCATATTAGATTTATCAGCAAAGATATAAGCATATATCAGGAGGTATAAGAACATGCTATAGTGAACAACATAGGGAGTGTTGATCAGGTCTACCTGGTTAAGCAAGTCGTTTAATGATCCGAAGAACAGGATCAACAGGCCGATGGAGAAAGGCCGGGTATGGCTCCTCCCCCTGTTCCATGCTGTCTGTATCACATACAGGAATAAGCCAGAAAAAAGGAGAAAGAACACTAAGAAAAAGGGCAGGGAATATGAAAATAGACTTATGGGAGTGAGTACAACAATAACAATGAAAACAGCCGATATCCACATGATGACCTTTAAAGCCCATTTGGGAAAATCGTAGGGAAAAATGGACTGAATCATCAGGGTAAAAAACGGGGCTAAAAAATAGACAGACAACAAATTCAGCCTTGCCATAATAAGCCCGTTAAAATTGAGAGTCTCGAGCAGGGGAACGTCCACTACCAGGGCCACCCGCAGGGCCATAAGCAAACAGATTAAGGAAAAATAGAGCCGGTACCGATCAGCGCGGATCAGGTATAAACCCAGAAAATAAAGGCCAATAACCAAAAGTGCGCCTAAGAAGAAATGGCCCCGAAAAAGGTCCTTTTGTCTCTGTTTACTCATCTGCTCGGGAAGGCCCATAAGCACTTCCCCGACAATTCCACTGTTGCGTTGACTAAAATTAGATACTTTTATAAGCAACTCTACTTCAGTACCCAGGAAGCTTCCTGTAATAAGCGGTTTATCATAAGAGACCAGTGTCTGGTACTTGTTGACTCCAGGGAAGCCAAGGTAGTCAATGGCTTTTCCGTTCAGGAAGAAACCCGAGGCAGAGTAGACACCCTCTACTTTAAAGGAGAGCCGGTTCACCCCTTCCGGAAGTAAAATGAGCAACTTATAAGTGGCAAAACCGTAGCGCTCAATCTCTGGCAAGCGGTCCTTCAAAAGATGCCAGGAACCCGGAACATCGATGTAGTTAAGCAAACCTGTATCCTTTCCAGTGGCCGGATTCAGCATCTGATTCCAATAGAACTCAAACTCACCCTTCAGGACAAGGGGACCCTCAGATTTGAAATTATATTGACGCAGATCCAGTACACCTCGCACAGCTACGGGAACCGTGTCCATCGCAAAGAGGCTGGTATGGGCCATAAATAGAAGCCCGAAAAGATATTTAAGGGTGCGGATATACATGGCTTTTATCCCGCATAAAGTTATATTATTTATCGAATGATCGCATGCTTTTTTCGGTTTACCAGGTTTAATAGTACCAGAGAAACCGCAATGATGATCATACCAATAATAGAAAGGAGCTGCGGGTCCTCTCCGGGAACTACAAGCCAGCTTATTACAGCACCAAACAGGGGGATGAGGAATTTCCAAAGATTCAGATCTGAAACTTTTGTACCGGGTCTTTTCAAAAGCGTAATCCAGATGGATATGGCAATGGCCGACAAAAGACTGAGCCAGACCAGTGAAACATAATAGGGAGCTGGCTTTACTTCAAAATGTAATCCCTCAAAAGGGATTGAGAAAAGAAACAGTGTTGTTCCACCGATGATCATGGATGCCGAAGAGATAACCAGGGGTGGAATCATCTTTTTCTCGGAAGCAACCAGCACATTTGTAAAGCCCGAAAGTATGTTGATGGCCAGCATCAGAAGAATGCCTAAAATTGCAATATTCCCTGTCAGAGAGTTGGGATCTTTTCCCATACTCACAAGGATCACCCCCAGGATGCCAGACAGAATGACCATAGTTTTCAATAGCGTCATGCGATCACCCGGCATCAGGTAATGTGCCACAACGGCAATGAAGAGTGGCTGAGATCCAATGACAATGGCAGCAACGGCAGAAGGGATCAGTTCGATCCCTTTATAAAACATTATATATTGAAGAAAGGTCTGCAGAAAGGCGAAGAGCAGAATCATCCCCAGGTTCTTCCTGAGAATCCTGAAATAAGCAGGATTATTTCTTAATGCAATCGGGAATACAAGCATACCTGCCATAAAAAAACGGATGCCTGCAAATTGCAGGGGTGTGGTATACTGTAATCCGATTTTTACACCGGCAAAGGCTGATGACCAGAGGAGGCAGGATATGATGGCCAGGATGGCTGTATTAATCCGCATGCTCCCAATCCGGCTCAAGCGTTTTTATACCTTCTTTACACGAACCGCGGCCGGTCCACGCTGCCCTTTTTCGATTTCGAAAGCTACCTGGTCTCCCTTTTTAATTTCACCTTGCAGGTCGTTGATGTGCACAAATACACTCTGACCGGTGGTCGACTCGTTAATAAAGCCATAACCTTTGATTTCGTTGAAAAAGGTTAACCTTCCGGTTTTGGATTTACGACTGGGAGCATTGGGATCCATGCGGGGTACACTAACCTCAATCTCACTGGCATCGGTCTTAACCTTTCGGGTAGTATCGGGCGGTGTGTCAGTTAACATTCCATTTTCATCCACGTAAACGATCATATCATCGAAACTGGCACTTCCGCTCTCCTTGCGTTCCTGCTTCTTCTTTACCTTGTCCTTACGCTTCTTCTCTTTCTTCTTTCGAACTTCCTTTTTTTGAAATGATTCCTGTGATCTACCCATGTATTATTATAAGAATTAATTAATATTCGTGCAAAGGTACGATTTTTTCCCACTCATGACTCAAGCTCAATATGGAACAATAATAAAACTGTACTCCAGGGGCCCCGGCGGGATCAGGTAGGCTGTGTGGGTACGTGCTCCCCAACTGTCATCTCCTCCCACTCCCATCTGCTTCATATCGACGTTCAGAAATACCTGCTCCGATTTCTCAAGGTCGATTGTATGTGCTCCGTCTCTCTGCTCCCTGTCAAGATCATCCTGGGAATAGTGCAGTGCCGAAAAATCGAAAAGAGGGCTGCCTTTGATACCCACTCCACTGCCTTCGCCATTACTTAAACTGAGCCATCTCACTTCTGTTTTATTCCCGTTCTCTCCATTGGTAATATAAGGCACATATTGCTCATCCACACTACTTTCATAAATCCCGACATCGGACGATTGATTCCTGTCCTTGTAGTTTTCGTGGGGACCCCTTCCAAAGAATTCCAGATGATCAGATCCTTCGGGAAGCACCATGCTCATACCGAAACGGGGCATCTCAGGGAAGCGGTCCGAGCCCGGAATAAAGCTGACATCCACCAGTACCTCAGCCTGGTTATTAATCGAATAGGACAGCCTGTAAACAGATCCGTTCTCCGGATGAAGGTATTCGGCCAGCACCATGGCATGTTCATCGCTTTGCATGGGAACAAGGGCTTGCAGTTCCAGCTCTTTCCCGAAGTTTTTCCACATGGCACATCGCCGATGCATGTTATTCCCAAAATCATTTTCTGTTGCAGCCCTCCAGAAATTGGGTTTTGGTCCGCTGACAATTAATGACTTTCCATCCTTTACGAAAGATTCCAGGAAGCCGGTTTCCTGGTCAAAGGTCAATTGACAGGAGGCAGCATGCACCACAACCTGCTTCTTGAGTTCTTCTATAGAAACCTGGTCGGTACCTGTAGCGAAAAAAGCCTCTCTGCTTTTGTCAACCTGTCGTTCAGGTGTAAGTGCAAATTGTTCCGTGGCAACTATGTGTCCGGCAGGTAGCAGTTCGGTAGCCTCCCTGCTAAGCGCTTTAACACTCAGGTGGTACTCTTTCCCAGCTTCCAGCTCACCCTTCATCCCCTCCAGTTGCAGCATTATCATTTCACCAGGTGCTACCCTGGGAGATTCAATCAGCCCCGCTATTACAAGGGATCCATTTTCCTTGAGTTCCCACTGGATGTCAAACCGCTCGAGGGAAATAAAGTCATACTTATTCCTGAGCATCAAGCGGTCAGATCTGAAGGGAAGGGTCTCAAAATCCATATACTGGTAGGCTCTTTTCACTTCCCAGATACCGGGGTGTATGGTCCGGTCGGGGAAAACCAGCCCGTTCAGGCAAAAGGAGCCATCTTCGTGTTGACCCTCTGGTTCAAAGTCACCACCATATCCCCAATACTTGGTCCCGTCATCGGTGTATAAAGTCAGACCCTGGTCGACCCAATCCCAGATAAAACCGCCCTGTAGCTGATCGTACTCATCGATTACTTTCCAGTAATCCATGATATTTCCATTGCTGTTGCCCATGGCATGGGCGTATTCGCAAAGAATCAGCGGACGGGCCTGCCTGCGTTCCGCATAAGCCACCATTTCATGAATTTTCGAATACATGGGGCAATAGATATCCGTATTTCTTTCAAGACCCGATCGCTCGTACTGAACAGGGCGACCCTGATCGCGTTCCTTGACCCAGTCATAGGTCGCTAAGAAGTTGACGCCATTCCCTGCTTCGTTACCCAGCGACCAGATAATCACGGAAGGATGGTTCTTATCTCGTTCCACCATTCGGATGGTACGATCGAGGTGGGAAGTCATAAAGGCAGGATTGTTTCCCAGGGTACGGTCGGGATGATAGCCCATACCATGTGACTCTATATTAGCCTCATCGACCACATAAAGCCCATATTGATCACATAACTCGTACCAGCGGGGATCGTTGGGATAGTGACTGGTCCTTACTGCGTTGACATTGAAGAGCTTCATGAGCTGAATATCCTTCAACATCATCTCCTCACTTATCACATGCCCTTCGTCTTCATCATGCTCATGCCTGTTCACCCCTTTCAGGGTCACGGGCTCTCCATTGATCAACAGCATCCCGTACTTGATTTCCGA
>JAOZLK010000261.1:0-1727 GCA_029934875.1 Bacteroidales bacterium
TTTGCATTCAAATCATTATCATTCAATGTTTTTCTTCTAATACTATGACAACTGAGCTGCCCGATATGTTCGAAATCGAACGCTTAAATCTCAAAATCGGACACTTTTTGAAGGAGGCGAGAAAGTGTGTGCTTCCTAATGATGTGGTTATCAAATTTTTGCTTTCTTTGGCATAATAGTGGCATAAAAAGGGGATAACTCACAAAAATTGATTTATGGACAATATGGATGGAATGGACCGAACGCTGGCGAAAAAGCGGGGGATTACTAAAAAGAATATCTGGTACATCCTTTTTGGGGCGCTCATGGTCACGGTGGTGGCAATCATAATTTTTGGAGATAAAAGCTCCAAATATAATGTGGAAGTATCGCGCATTACCATCGAAGAGGTAAAGCATGATGTTTTCCAGGATTATATTACTGTACAGGGCACGGTGGAGCCCATCACCACCATTTACCTTGATGCCGTGGAAGGCGGCAGGGTGGAGGAGATCCTCATTGAAGAGGGCAATATGGTGAAGGTGGATGATGTGATTATCCGCCTGAGCAACGATAACCTTTTACTGGAGATTACCAACAGCGAGGCCCAGGTTGTACGGGCCATCAACGAGCTGCGTACCGCACGTTTGCAAATGGATCAGACCAGGCTAAACTACCAGCAACAGATCATCCAGCTGGAGACTTCCGTAGTACAGGGCAAGAGGATGTATGAGAACAACAAGGTCCTGCGGGAGCAGGAGCATATCTCCAGGGAGGAGTTTGACCAGTCCAGGGAAACTTACCTTTCTTCAAAAAAAATGCTCGACCTGATGTTGCTGAACTACCGGAACGACTCTATATACCGTTCGATTCAGATTGCCTCCCTTGAAATATCAGTGGAGAGCATGGAGAAGAGTATGATTATCATTCATCGACGCATGGAGAACCTTAATATAAAAGCCTCTGTGGACGGGGAGCTGGCTTCCCTGAATCCGGAAATCGGAGAAGTGGTAACCTATGGGAACCGGGTGGGTACCATCAATATACTGGATTCTTATAAGCTGAGGGTAGACATCGATGAGCATTACATTGCAAGGGTGACCCGGGGATTGAACGGTGAATGTGACTTTGCTTCTGTCCCCTATACCGGTGTGATCAAGAAGATTTACCCGGAGGTTCAGGGTGGCCGCTTTGCTGTGGATATGGTTTTTACAGAAGAGGTGCCGGCGCAGATTCGCATCGGTCAGACCTCCAGAATCAGGCTTCAGCTTGGTGAATCCAAGGAAGGCGTATTACTTACCAAAGGAGGGTTCTATCAGACCACCGGCGGGCAGTGGGTTTTTGTGGTGGATGCCTCGGGCGAGTTTGCCATAAAGCGCGATATTAGCATAGGACGTCAGAACCCCAGGTACTACGAAGTTCTCAGTGGACTGGAGCCCGGGGAAAAGGTGATCGTATCTTCCTATCAGAATTATTCCGACCACGATAAGTTGATCCTCAAGTATAACCGTTAAGAGCCGAGCCATGAGAAAATTATTATTTATAGCCTTCCTTGGCAGCCTGGTGGTCCCCGGACTGTATGCTCAATCCGACACAAGCTGGTCATTGAATCAATGCGTGGACTACGCAATTCAGTACAACCTTGATATGAAGCGGCAGGGGCTGATGCTACAGTCGGCCGACCAGGACGTGACGCAAAGTAAATTGAATCTGCTGCCCAATCTGAATGGCTCCTATGAGCACCAGCT
>JAOZLK010000261.1:1827-6572 GCA_029934875.1 Bacteroidales bacterium
CGTATGGAGAAACTGGTGGAGGTTGGTAATGAACCGAGGGGCCGGCTGCTTGAAGTGAAAGCACAACTTTCGGATGTGAAACTGGTTCAGACGCAGGCCATCAATACCAAGGAAATTTCCAGACTTGATTTGATGCACCTCATGAATATTACGGAACAGGTGGACTTTGATATTGAAAAACCTGATTTCCCTGAGCCTTCCATGGCTGATATACCATCCCTGGATTCGGTCTATACCTATGCACTGAGTTTCCTTCCCCAGATCAAAAGTGCTGAATATGGTGTCCAGGCCCAGGAACGTAACCTGGCCATTCAAAAAGGACAGCGTTCGCCGCGGATTTATGCCAGGGGAATGCTTTCCACCAACTACAGCGATGGCCTTGTAAACCCGCTGGATCCCGATCCTTCCAATCCCACCATGGACTATCCAATTAATGAACAGGTCAACAATAACCAGTACAAGCAGATTGCGATGGGGCTGCAGATTCCCTTCTTCAATCGCTGGCAGGTGCAGACAGGCATCAATAAGGCCAAACTCAGCCTCCAGGATGCAGAGTACCAGCACAGTAATACGGTCCTTGAGCTTCAAAAGGCTATCCAGCAGTATCATACCGAAGCAATCTCAGCCCTGGATTCTTACAAATCGGCCCAGGAGGCAGTTGCCAACAGCGATGAAGCTTTTCGTTTTGCTGAAGAGCGATTCCGGGTGGGTACAGGTACTGCCCTGGAGATGCAACAGGCCAGGCGGCAGCTTTTCGAGTCCACCTCGCAGATGATTAGCTCGCGCTTCGTTTTGATCTTTTACACAAAAATCCTCGACTTTTACATGGGAAAGGAGATTGTTTTTTAGCGACCCCAGATCCTATGAACCGTCCATTTTTCCTTCTGCTTTTCCTTCTGCTTCCAGGCTGCCCGCTCTGGCTTTCCGCCCAGGTGGTCAATTTTGGGAAGACCCTCCCGGAACGCTCTTTCAGCCTGGGAGTGGCACCCTCCTGGTACTTTAATAATTCTAATGTGGGGCTTCGCAGCATCGGGGTGGATGAAGACCAGGCAGGAGCACTGGCCATCGGAGTAAGCGGGGGTTACGGAATCAACTACTCGATGGATGTGAATGCCAAGATTATTTATGTGGCAGGAGGAAAACCCTTTATCGGAGCCGATATTCAGTACCTGGTTCATGAGGCCAGGAACTCCTATTTTTCAGTACTGGGCGGCCTGCACTACTGGGATAACTTCGGGGTGGACATTACCGGGCTCTTCACTTATATGCTGAACTACGACATCAGCCTTTCGGGGGGACTCGATTTTGACATAAATTATGACCCCGAGATGGACGGAAATGTAAGGTTCAGGGCCTGGTTGCCGGTCAATATAGGCTTCAACATCAACAAGTACACCTTTCTCTATGCCGAGTACGACCTGCAGATTTCCCAATGGTCGTGGGGCATTGCCGCCATTGGGGCAAATTTTATATTCAGATAGACTCGCTGGGCTCGTGGTTAATGGTTATTGGGGATTGGTTATTGGTGAATGGTTATTGGTTATTGGTGAATGGTTAATGGGTTAGAAGGGGTTGCCAATTTCGGGAATGCCCACATAATAGAGATCGAAGCCCCCGAGTCCGCCGGGTCGGTTGGATGAAAAAATCATAAAATCGTTTGTGAAATCATACTGGGGTCTTACGATGGGGCGGTATTCATCGAATTCGCTATTGATACCAGCGCCGAAGTTCTGTGGCTCAGTCCAATTGCCATCCTCAAGCATGGAATAATAAAGATCATAGCCTCCAAAGCCTCCCTCACGGTTGGAGGCGAATACCAGCATGTTATTTTCTGCTTCCCCCGGGTAATAGTTTTCATAAAAACCATTGTAAGCAATATAAGGGCATTTGTCATCCCATTGGGACGAAAGAATACTGTCTTTTTCGATGGGCCCCGCTTCCGTGGAAGAAAGGATATCCAGGACCTCCGCTTCAGGATCTGTCGGGGCCCTGTAAATATCAAAATTTTGATCACGGTCAGAGCAGAAATAGATTGCCGAGCGAGTGGGTGTAAATGAGGGGTAGGCATCATTTGCATCGGAGTTAAGGAAGCTTACCGGTAGCGGATCCTCAAACTGAATGCTATTTAAGTTATGCGTGAAGCGGATATCCTGCTGTCCGTCTTCGTCGTTTGAATAGAGCATGTAATAGCCATAATAGCGTTCGTTTGATTCAGTATTTACATCTTCGCTGAAGATCAGGTAGGGACCGAATTCATCAAAGGAGGTATTTACCTTTCTCGTTGCATTGACCAGGGTACTGTTCATTGTTACCGCATCATAGTTATAGTTGTTTTCATCATCTATTTTTAACTCACCGGTGGTTTTTGAAAAGCTGATGGTGATCAGTTTATATACGATGTCAAAATCTTCTCCACTCGAGTTCCTGGTGGAAGAGAAGCAGAGAGGAAAAGTTTCACCCAGGGTAGGGGCACTTGCATTGTAATCGTCAAACTCGGTATTTACCACCGTGAAGTTGACTGGCGTGCTTGGGAAGGTACCGGTGTGATATTTATAGCCATAGCCCCCGGGGCAGCCCTGTAGCGCCAGCACCGCCAGCAGTAAGCCAATATTTCTTAATATCCTCATTTCACTTACCTATTTACCTGTTTACCTATTTACTTACCTGCCTACCTATTTACCTGCTTACCTTTTAAAGACGACTTCACCCCCCGAATAGGTTGCGTCTACCTTGATATTAAAGAGTTCTTCTTCAGGTGCTGTCATCAGGTCTTTGGAGGTGACTACGAAGTCGGCCAGCTTGCCCTTTTCGAGGCTTCCTTTCAGGTCCTCTTCGAAGGCAGCTTTGGCTGCCCAGATGGTCATGGCCCTGAGGGCCTCCTCGCGGGTGATGGCATTCTCGGTTTGGAATCCATTATCGGGATACCCTGCCTGGTCCTTGCGTACCACTGCGGCATAGAATCCAAATAGGGGATTAATTTGTTCCACCGGGAAGTCCGATCCGTTGGGAATCCATCCGTTCTCTTCGAGCAGCTGTTTGTAGGCATAGGCCCCCTTAAGTCTTTCTTCACCAATGCGCTCATCGGCCCAGTACATGTCCGATGTGGCATGGGTAGACTGCACTGACGGGACGATGTTGTAGTCGCCGAAATAATGGAAATCGTCGGGATGAATGATCTGGGCGTGCTCGATGCGCCAGCGACGATCGTTTTTACCTCCCAGGATCTCTGCATAGATTTTCAGAGTTTCCCGGTTGGCACTGTCGCCTATGCAGTGAGTAGCAATCGCAAAATTGTGTTCGTAGGCGCGCCTTGATAGTTCTTCGAGTTTCTCCAGGGGAGTCAGGAGTAAACCATGATTCCCATGGTCGTCGGAGTATTCCTCCAGCATCAGTGCGCCCCTGGAACCCAGTGCCCCGTCGGTAAACAGCTTGATGGTATTTACAGAAAGATGGTCGGTCCGATAAGGGCCCTTCTCCACAAAGTGGGTGTAGTTCTCTTTGGAAGGACTGAGCCAGGCATTGATGCGCATTTTCAGTTCGCCTGAGCGGTGCATTCTGTCGATCAGTTTTACCCCCGACATGGGAAGTCCTGCATCATTGACAGAAGTGAGACCCACCTGGAAACAGTTTTTTTGGGCATCTTTCAGGGCCTGTACAATCTGCTCTTCTGTGGATTCGGGAACTATTGAGGACACCAGGTCTATGGCATTATCGATGAAAATCCCCGTGGGTTCCCCGTCCTTCAAAATCACAGTGCCGCCCTTAGCCTTGCTGGCTGCTGTTACCCCTGCAAGTTCCAGTGCCCTGGTATTGGCCCAGGCGGCATGTCCGTCAATGCGGCGAAGCAGGATGGGTGTATCGGGAAAGTGCTCGTCGAGCATGCTTCGGTCGGGAAACTCTTTTACTTCCCAGTCGTTCTGGTCCCATCCCCGGCCAGTGATCCAGGTGTCGGGGCTACTTTCCGGTCTGTTTGCCTGGTGCTTTTTCAGAAGGACGATGATTTCTTCAAGCGAAGAGGTGCCAGCCGCATCCACAGCGCTAAGGCTCTTGCCGTATCCAACAAAATGGCAATGGGCATCAATCCAGCCCGGATATACATATTTGCCTTCCAGGGAAAGAGTTTCCTGGGCATTGTAGCGCTTCCCCATTTCCTCGGCTGAGCCTGTGTCCACAATTCGGCCATCTTTTACCACGAAGGCGGTACAGGTGGAAAAACGATCATCGACGGTGTAGACGATGGCATCTTTTACCAGGAGATCAACCCCTTTCTTTGAGGAGGTACAGGCGACGAGTGTCATTATGAAAAGCATGAGGAGTTTATACATGGTATATTTTTTCGCTAATGTAATAAAAGCATCACAGCCGAGCCAACATTTTACTGTCGGGATATTATCCCTGAATTTTCCTCGGCATGCTGTATCATTTTTTTCTCATCTTTGCGTTATTATTCCTGTAGATAGCTTTAATGACCAATTTGAGTAAATTATTTGTTGCAGTGTCCCTCGGGGCATTGAGCCTGCTGGCCTTCCAGTGCCAGCCCCAGCGCACCTTTATTGAGGATTCGGATGCCATGCTGACCTTTACCCTGGATACCCTGTACTTTGATACGGTATTTACAACCATTGGCACCGTTACAAAATCCTTCAGGGTAAAAAATCCCAACAATCAATTCATAAAGATTGATGATATTTCCCTGGCAGGCGGAAGTAGATCTGTGTTTCGCGTAAATGTTGACGGGCAACCCA